>SHYO01000216.1 GCA_009692745.1 Chloroflexota bacterium | reverse complement strand
GACAAGGGCACGGCCGATGAAATAGCCATGAGAAACACTTACAGAAAGCTCTTCGAGCAATAGGATTTCGTCAACCCTGGAAAACAGGCTATGGAGATGGATTATAGCGCGAGGTCAGGCTCGTGCGCAAAATCATGACGGACACCCGCTCCTGATACAAAATTTGCGGCTCAGGAGGGAGTATGCTATAATCTATTGTCGCACGTTTTACATCCGGTATAGGAGTCTGCACATGACCAACCCATTAATGCAATCTATTGAGGCCACCGCGCCCAATCCCAATATCCCCGCACTACGCCCCGGCGATACTGTGCGGGTACATGCTCGGATTGTTGAAGGAGACAAGGAACGTATCCAGATTTTCCAGGGTACTATTATCCGGATTACAGAGGGTGGGCGGAACGCTACTTTCACCGTCCGCCGCATAGCCGCTCACGGCGTCGGTGTGGAGCGCACCTTCTTGCTCCAATCGCCGCGCGTCGAAAAGGTGGAGGTGGTCCGTCACGGCCACGTGCGCCGCGCCCGGCTCTACTACCTGCGTGGCCTGTCCGGCCGCAAAGCCAGGCTGCGCGGCACAAAACGGACCATGGGCGGAGCACAGCCATCGGGTGTTGAAGACAACGGCTAATCCCACCAGACGTAAGGATTTATGAAACAGATACCCACCCTGGTTTACGAAGCGCGCTTCTCGCAGGCAGGGCATCGGTATATTGTAGGCATAGATGAAGTTGGACGGGGAGCGTGGGCCGGCCCGGTGGTGGCGGGAGCCGTGGTATTGCCTATCGATCGGCCGGATCTGTCCGCATCCTTAGTTGGGGTTAGTGACTCAAAGATCTGCACCCCACGGCAACGAGAGAACCTCTTTGAAAAAATCAGCCGGGTAGCTGTGACATATGCCTATGCCAGCATCCCGGCGGATGTGGTGGATCGCATAGGTATTGTGCCTGCGACCAAAGCGGCGATGTGGGCAGCCTTACAGGGATTGGGCTATACCGCTGCCGGCCCGATGCTACCTGAATATCGATCCCGCTTCCCCTCTGTAGAGGCCATCTCTCAAACTTTCCCGGCGCAACATAGAGCCGGATTGGAAGTTCAACCTTCGGCTATGTTAGTGGATGCAATCTATTTGCCGATGTTTAGCGGGCCACAACTGGCGATTATCGATGGCGACGCGCTCTGCTTGAGCATCGCCGCTGCGAGCATCATTGCCAAAGTGGCGCGGGACCGGTGGATGGTAGAGGCAGACCAACATTTTCCTGGATATGGGTTTGCGCGCCACAAGGGCTATGGCACAGCAGAACACCGAGAAAAGCTGGGTCTGTTGCAACCCTGTGCTTTACACCGCTTTAGCTTTCAACCTGTCGTGCAACTACAACTGGATTTATTGCCGTGAGACAAATTGTGGGACATGCGGGTGAGGATCTGGCAGTCCAGTATCTTGCCGGTAAAGGGTATGTGATCGTGGGCCGGAATTTACGCCCTACGTCACCCCAACTGGGAGAGCTGCGGGGAGAGCTGGATTTGATTGTTTTTCACGAGGAGACCCTGGTTTTCGTGGAAGTCAGGACACGGCGCTCGCAAACCTACGGCTTGCCAGAAGAATCGATTACCCCTACTAAACGCAAAAGACTACTCAACCTGGCGCAGGCTTATCTGATGAGCGCCCCCTTGGACCAGCGCCAGTTGAACTGGCGGATCGATGTGATCGCTATCTATATGCCCGGCTTTGGCCAATCTCCGAAAATTACGCACCTGATTGATGCTATCCGCGAGAGTTGAAGGATGCGGGTAGCTGGGCGGTGCTCCCTACCCTGATGGGGAAAAAACCTGCCAGGCAAATAAGCCAGCCATTACCAGGGCCAACCCTACCTCGGCCAAAGAGCTAATCAGCCAACCAATAAAATACCCCAGCCCGGCCCGACCCGCCTGGGGCAAGTTATGTTGGCGTCTATATTCGATGAGGACCACCACCAGGAGAGGCGCCAGGATAGCTCCCGGCAGACTGAAGAAGATCAGCCCCAAAATTGCCGCCGGGAAGCCCAATACCAAAGATAGCCAGGAAGCGCCAGCCTTGCGAGCACCCAGCGGAGCCAGCCACCAATCGGTCGTCGCGCCTAAAATCCCCAGCACGATCTGGATAACGAAAAGAATAGCTACTCTAATATCCCAGCCATGCCCAAGGTTATACGCCAGCACGCCTGCCAGGATAAACGGGGTACCGGGTATGAGAGGCAGCACAGCACCTATTAACCCAATGACCACCAGAAGAATACTTAAGAGTGGCGCCAACGATGCCAAAGTTAGGCCCGCAGTAATGCCTTGACCTTTTGGCGCAAATCGGCCAGTTGGAAGGGCTTGATCAGGTAATCATCAGCGCCCAGAGCCATGGCACGTTCCAAATTCCCGTCGCCGGGAAAGGCCGTAATGATCAAGATACGGATATTGCGCGTGCCCTCTTCGGATTTCAGACGTTGGCACACCTGAAACCCATCCACATCCGGCATCATAAGATCCAGGGTTACCAGGTCGGGACGGAAGGAAGCAACTTTGAGACCGGCATCGAACCCATCAGCCGCACGCTCAAATTCATATTGATTGTTACCCTGACCTAAGGCGGTTACGATAACCTCAGCAACCTCCGGCTCGTCGTCGACGACCAGGATACGTTTGATGCCGGAAGAAAAGAAATCATCATCGATCGGCATCCCAGAACGTTCCAAGAAGGCTCGGAAATCGGACATGGCTACCCGGTAATGGCCACCAGGGGTAGAGAAAGCAGGCAGCTTTCCGGCCTTAATCCAACGAAACACGGCCACATTTGATACCTGGCAATACCGCGCTATCTCACCTGTAGTAAGGAGTCGTTCGGGCATATGTTCTTGTATCAAACCTGCCTTCCGTAACAATGTTAAAAATGGTACTGTTAAAATAGTATAACCAGAAAAGTTTTTAAGTCAAGGGGATTGGTTCATAATTTTTGCGAAAAATGAGATAACGCCACGACGATGTTATTTCGCCGCCAGATTTAAGGCGGCTTGAAGTACGCTTTTAGCAACCGGAGCGGCGGCCGTCGAGCCAGCGCCGCCATGCTCTACTACCACGGTTACGATGACCCGCGGATGATCCGCCGGGGCCAAACCGATAAACCACGCATGGGGCAACTGGTTGGGACCGGTTTCGGCAGTGCCGGTTTTCCCTCCCACCTGGACATTGGGTAGAGCCGCAGGCTTACCGTAGCCATCCTGTACTGAAACCACCAGCGCCTCTTTTACCTGGGAAGCGACTTCGGGAGTAATAGGCATACGCCATACACTGGGTGTGCTCTTCTGTACGACGTTGCCCTCGTGGGAAACGATACGGCTTACCAGGTGGGGCGCATAGATCTGCCCCCCTTGCGCGACCGCAGCGCCAATCAGGTTCACTTGCAACGGGGTCAGGAGCAACTCGCCCTGTCCAAAGCCCAGGGACGCCAGCTCAGGACGGGAGATAGTATTGAGGTTGCTGCTCAGGCGCGTCGCGGCGGTCGGCACTTCCAGCGGGATGGCCTCGCCGATGCCATAGCGCCGGGCATAGGTTATGATGGCGGGTATGCCTACATCCAGCGCCATGCGGGCAAATGAAAGGTTACAGGAGTAGGCGTAAGCATGGTAAAGATCAAAGCTATTGACGCCCGGCGGATTGTTGCCACATTTAATTTTAAAGCCATCAACGTCCAATGTGGCGGCACCATCGTCCAAGATCTGCCCCGGGACCACTTTGTGCTCCTGGAGCGCCACGGCCAGGGTAAAGGTTTTGAAGACCGACCCAGGGGTAAATAGACCTTGTAAGGAACGATTCAGCAGTGGACTGTTAGGAGAATTCTGCAGCGAAGAAAGATCACCCTGTAATTTCTCCAGGTCGAAATAAGGATGGCTGGCTAACGCCAGAATATCCCCTGTGGTAGGGTCCTGTACCACCACGGCCCCAATCCGGTCTCCTAGCGCCTGGTCGGCTACTTGCTGCAGATCCAGGTCAAGCGTCAGGACCACGTCATCGCCAATAGAGACGCGATGCAGCCACCGTTGCAACTGGGTAGACCAGGGATTAATACCGCTACGGCCACTTAGATAGGTGTCCAACCCCGCTTCGACGCCGGAAAGCCCATAGCGGGAGCTGATATATCCCACCGTGTGAACCAGGGGGGGATAGGCATAATGGCGCACGGGCTGCCCCTTTTCGAATGTGGTCCAGGCCAGGGGGCGGCCTTTGCGGTCCAGGATGCGCCCCCGTTGGACTTGCGCCTCGTCTAAGGCACGGCGGGGGTTATCGGACCGGCCCAGCAATTCCGGCCCCCTTACCATCACCCAATATCCCAGCCCGCCCCCCACTGCCAGATAGGCCAGCAGCAGCAGCATATATAATCGTCGCAAGGCAATATTCATACCGGTCGCTCTTTCCAGAAGGTAGCTATCAGATCAATGATGGCCGCGCGCGGCAAATCGGGTGGCGCTGCCGCGGCGGCAGAGGAGAGCTGTGCCTCGAACCAATGAATTTTCGGATCGGATAAATGGAACCAGCTATATTGGCGGCGGGCAAAACGGCGCGTATCGCGCTTGATCAAAAGGATCGCCTCTTCCTGGGAGATATGCCCTTGCAGATAAGCAACCATCTGCCGGTATCCCAGTCCCGAGAGCGCCGGTTGGCCGGGAGCAACACCGCCATCCAATAAGCGCTGTACTTCCGCGACCAGGCCGGCGGAGATCATCCAGTCCACACGCGTCTCAATCCGCCGATCTAGTTCGTCACGCGGCAATGTCAGGCCAATCCACAGCATTTGCCACGGTGGGGGCTGCCGCACCTGCTGCGCGGAGAACGTTTGGCCGGTAGCTGCTACGACTTCTAAAGCGCGGATGATGCGCCGCACGTTACGGAAATCGATGCGGCTGGCTGCCACAGGATCCACTTGCACCAGGCGTTGATATATGGCCGCCGCCCCCAAAGTTTCCGCTTCCCGTTCTAGCGCCTGGCGCCTGGCATGATCCGGTGCCACTTCCGGAATCTGAAACCCGGCAGTCACAGCCTGGAGGTAGAGGCCGGTGCCTCCCACCAAAGCGGGCAGATGGCCGCGTTCCTGTATGGCTGAGATGGCCTCCAAAGCCAACCTTTGGTATTCAGCCAGAGTCAATGTCTGATCGGGATTGACAACATCTAAGAGATGATGGGGAACGGCGGATCGTTCCGCGGCCGATGGCTTGGCGGTGCCTATATCCATGGTGCAATAAATCTGCCGCGAGTCAGCAGAAACTACCTCCAAGGGGAAGTGCCGGGCCAGATCCAGTGCCAGAGCGGTCTTGCCGGCAGCAGTTGGCCCCACGATCAGCAATAACTTCTTTTCTGCTGCACCTGTCATTGGTGAATGCTGCTCACATGATTACACATGGTATTTCACGTAAAGTACCCGGTGGGGAACGCGAGGCTGCCGTTCCCGAAAAACATGATTATATGCACCGTAAAGATACCGCAGAACAGGAGTATTTGCTACTCGCGGGCCAGGCAGTGATACAGGGTATAGGGCAGAGGCCGCACTGAAACCACATGCCAGCTTGGCTCAGCACGCCCGTGCGGTTTTCAACCGCACCTACGGGGTTACAGTCTCCATGAGTCAACTCTAGAACCGTCCTGGGAGCGGCCCGAACGCAGTTCGGTAAGCGTCTCGCTCATTGGACACAAATGCGACCAGGATGGTTAATGGCACTAAGATTTGAACCTTGACAAGCGCGGGAGGTGCGTTCTGCAGTTGTATACTTTCATGGTATTACTTGCCAATCCAGGAGGATACCATGAAATCGACTGCTCGGAAACCGACTGCTCAGCCCAAGGGCGACTTCTCGCTGC
>SHYO01000032.1 GCA_009692745.1 Chloroflexota bacterium | reverse complement strand
CAGCTTTGATGGATCGCTTGGGCGCCTGTCTCTTGACGGCCCGCCAGCCAGGGCGTCTTGAGCCGCGCGCGGTGCGCCAGCGCCCGAGACCCTACCCGCCCTTGAAAGGATCGCGCCAGGCTGCCCGGCAGGCTCTCCTCAAACAACTAATGGAACCTACCAAATCTTAGTGCCATTAGGCATCCTGCCCGCGCTCCCAGTAGTATTGGTCCTTCTTAACCTACGATCCATTGGATATATCCGAATCATCTCTGATACGCTGGGCTGACACTCCACTCCAGCGTCAGCCCAGCGTCATTTCCCCCAATTTCCCTAATGACGCATACCTGATATGCCGTTCACAACCTGATGACGCCCCTCCGGTATACTGTCCGGGAGTAAAGAAAACGAACGAGTAACCGGAAGGGATTCCCCATGATCGAAGGTAACTAAAAATCTCACAAACGATTCGCCAATCATACAAACCCATCATCAGCGTGTTTTACAAGGGGAATATTTGATGTTTAAGCTCGGGAGGAGGAATTTCGTGGTGAATGATCAAGAACAATATGCATCCTTCTTTGTACGTGTCTGGCAGGAACCACGTGAACGTGAAGAGGAACAGGCCGAATTGCGCGGCGCTATTGAACATGTCCAGTCCGGGCAGAAGCGTTATTTCAAGGATAGTGAGACTTTGACGACGTTCATCAACGAGGTGCTGCAAAAGTGGAATGTAACGGGCACCGAACGTCGCTATATCGCCTGATAGGTTAAGTACTAAAATTGTCTATTCCCTAGCCGAGGGGTACAGGAGAAAAACGACCATGAATACTTCGAGAAAAGTTGGTTTGGGCGCAGTTTTAGGAATATTATTCACCATGTTCAGCTTCTGGTTGGGCATTAGCGTGGCCTTGGCCGAGGCTCCCCCAGAGGGGGCGCGCTTGGGCTTGCCGAATACCGATACTGATCGTTGCGAGACTTTGATTCAGATCCAGAACGTGGGTACGGCCACGACAGGCGCCGTCCTGGTGCTCTTCGGAGATGCCGGGCCGTGCGCCCCCCAGGCTACCGGTCCGATTGCCATCAAGTGTACCGGTCTGATGAAGCCCGGTTCAGCCTGGACCTTTACTAGCGCCTCCTTTAATCCGGGCGCCAAAAGTGCTATTCTCTACTCTACTGGCGCTATCTTGAGCGCCTCGGGTGCTGCTTTAGATCCTCCTGGACTTTCGCTATCGGATGTCTGCGAAACTTTCTACCAGACAGCATTTAATGACTTCCAATGGCGTAAGCTTGATGCCCAGTACCAGGCCGGCACGTTGTTGACCGCTCAGGGCGACCGGCTGATAAGATTCCAACCCCTGGCGGTGGTAGTAGACCGGCGTTGTCCCGGCAACAATACCTTGTTTGTGGACTCCAACGAAGCCTACACGGGTATCACCAAGAGCCAGACAGGGCAGTTTGACACGACCTTTGGTGGTTATATGTACTACACACCCCTGGTATTTGCCCGCAAGGGGGATGCTTCCCAGGGCCAGGATTTCAATAGCCTGATTAACGTGCAAAACCTGGGTTCCGGTTGTGCCAACGTGGTCCTCTGGTTCCAGTCGCAAAACGATTGTCTGCGCTACAAGATCGGCGATATTCCCGCCCTGGCGCCCGGTCAGACCTATACCTTCAATCCCAATACGGTCGTCGGGCCGGGCTTCCAAGGATCAGCCTGGATACGCTCCTCCACGCCACTGGGAATCGTGGTAGATAACGTCGGACGGGATATGATGATGTCCTATGTGGGTGTGCCGGCCGAAGTGGCCGCCCACAATCAGACGGCCGGGCAATTCACCTACGGCTCGCCGGTGAACTATGCGCCGCTGATCTACCGGGAGTACAATGGTTGGAGCGCTGGCATCCAGGTGCAGAACCTGAACAGCCACCTGCCGGCTCGGGTACGGGTCTACTTCTTCGACCAGAGCGGTGATATCATCACCAGCTTGCTGGATTGGATCTGCCCGCGGGGTTCGCAGACCTTCTTCCTGCCTACCATCAACAATCTACCGGGAAATTACGTCGGGTATGCTCGGATCGAGTCCCAGCAGTGGTTCGCCGCCGGTGATCCCTTGACCGAAGTGCCCAACATATTGTCCATCGTCAACCTGATTCGCTACGCAGATGCCTCCATGTCCAATACGCTGGAAGCCACCACCTATAACGCACTGCCTGAGCAGCAGGCCTTCGACTTCCAGGTGGGCACCGTCCCGCTGACCTATACCCTGGCCTACCCGATCCTGGCCAAAGGTTTCCAGGGCATCAACTCGGAGATTTCCATCGTCAACTTGAACCCGAACCCTGGTTTCACCGATTACGCTGCGATCCTTTATGACCAGAACGGCGCGATCAGTAGCTTCTGCGGCAAGCTCGGTTCCCGCCAGGTAGATTACATCGATATCTCGACCTGGGGCGCTATACCGGCCAACTTCATGGGATCTCTGGTGATCATTCCCAAGAGCACCACCCAGGCCGGCGGTTATGCCCTGGCCGGGGTAGAGGTCGAACGGATAGGCCGCATACTTACGGCGCCAGATATCCAGGGGGATGAAAGTAAAGCCTTCACTGCCATCCCAATCCTGACCAACTTCATACCGGAGTCGCTCCTGGCCAACTGTCAACTTTATTAGTTCCTTAACCCTCGGCAAGGTTAAGCTTACTCAGTCTACGCAGTAAGCGAACCCCTGGCCCAGCCGGATTGATCATCCGGCTCCGGCCAGGGGTTCGCCTTTTCCCACCCACACAGGGCGGGCACCCCTGTGTGGGTGCCCCTACAGGAATGCCGTACCTCTTCTCCGTAGGGGCGACCCTATGTGGTCGCCCTCCGCCACGCTCTCCGCCACGGGCGCCCACGCAGGGGCGCCCCTACAGGAACGCGCTACCTTCATAAAGTTAAAGTTCCCCGGTATCCCCTGCTGTGCAGTAGCATTTGACCTCGGAATCTCATTATATCCAGTGAGTCCGATTGAAACTGATAGATTATGGGATGGGAGGGTCTATGAAAACCCTGATCCGGTTAAGTTTTGTAGCATTTTCTTTAATTTTATTGGGATTGACTGTGAGCCAGCAGAGCCGGGGCATGACCGGAGCAGTAAGCGTGTCCAGCGCGCGCCAGGTGATGGTCCGATGGGAACGCGGTGTCGCCGAGAAGGGGCGCCTGGACGCTTATGGCCAGGATAAATTGGATGTGCTCGATCATAATCAGGCGCTCAACATGGACCTAGTCAAGATCCCTGATGGTCTTTCTGTGGAGGATATGGTCAAGCGTCTCGCTAAAATTCCCGGAGTGCGCTATGCCGAGCCCGATTTCCAGGTTAGCCTGCCGCCTGGCGAAAAATTTACCATGATTGAGACACCGGCGGCGGACGGCCATGCCCCGCCCAACGCCGGGCCGAAACCGGATGGTGAAAGCATTATCTCTTCCAACGATGCTTTACGCAGCCTGCAATGGAGTCTGAGCAAGATTGGCTGGGATACAGCCGTGGGGGTCACGCAAGGGAGCGCGAATGTGATCATTGCCATCCTCGACACGGGAGTGGATCTAAGCCATGAGGATCTATCCAGCAAGTTGGTGCAGGGCCATGATTTCGTTCGCAGCGATCCCAGCCGCCCCCAGGATGATAACGGCCATGGCACCCACGTAGCCGGTATCGCCGCCGCCGCTACTAATAACGGCAAAGGCGTCGCGGGGGCCTGCCCCAACTGTCGCATTATGCCGGTTAAGGTCTTGGATAACCGGGGCGTGGCCTACGCTTCCAAGCTGATTGCCGGTATGACCTGGGCAGCCGACAACGGCGCCCGCATCATCAATCTGAGTATTGGGGGGGTACCCAACTCCCAGGCATTGCAGGATGGTATCAGTTATGCCGTCTCCCGCGGCGTCCTAATCTTCGCCGGGGCCGGCAACTCCGGTCACCACGAATCGGAAGAGATCCCGGCATCGTTGAATGGGGTCATCGCCGTCGCCGCGACCAACCAGAATGACCGGCCGGCCTGGTTCACTTCGAGCGGGCCCTACGTCAAATTGACGGCTCCGGGGGATTCTATCGCCAGTACCTGGCCCAATAACCAATACGCCTATGTCAGTGGCACCAGTATGTCTACCCCGTTGGTAGCCGGAATTGCCGGTCTGCTGGCTTCCCAGGGGCGCAGCAATAGCGAGATTCTCGCCATTCTGCAGAATTCGGCAGTTGATCTGATTCCCAATGGCTGGGATGAGGAAAATGGCCATGGCCGGATCGATGCCGGGCGCGCCGTGCAGGGTGGTAGCAATGCGCCGCAACCGCAACCTACCGCGACGCCTGGTTGGAACCCCTATCCACCTACTGCTACGCCCTGGTCGCCCCCTCCCACGGCTACGCCGTACTGGTACCCGCCTGCGGCTACCGCTACGCCGGGTCTGCAGGGCTGGCGCTTGATTGTCGATTGTAATACCACCATGAACAACTGTTCCGTTAGCCGGGTGGAGCCGAGACAGTGAAATCTTCTCTGCAGAACGCGTTCGAATGGGGGAGCTATCGAGTAAAGGGAAGGTGGCATATGCGCCGGCAATTATTCATCCGTATTCCTAAACTGGCTTTGGCATTAACCTGCTGCATTATCCTGGGGATGTCCTATCGGCCTGGAAAGGCTTGGGCCGAGTCCCCCACGCCTGCGCCCCCGGCCAGGACGCCTACTGTGGTAAGTGTGGGTACCACTCCAACGGTAATCGATACACCGCCCAGTGGTAATACCCCTACATCGACACCGCAGGATACGCCTACCTCGCGGCCTACTTTTACGCCACGACCTACTTTCACGCCGCAGCCAACCTTGACCCATACGCCACAGCCTACCCATACACCTTTTCCTACCGCCACTAATAGCCCCACGGCGACGCCTACATCCCTACCCACGGAGACATCTACGCCTGTGCCGTCAAATACGCCCACCTTTGTGCCTACTGCCACGGTGACATGGACCCCCACGAACACAGCGGTACCCAGCGTGACACCCACCGGTACTTTGCCGCCCACGCCAACGGTGACGGAGGCGCCTACATATACTTCCACACCTGTGCCAACCACTAGTGTCACGGTTACACCGATACCTCCGGCCATTGTTATCCGATTGCAACCCTCTCGCACGCCCCAGCCGGCCCCAACGACACCTCGCCTGCCTACACCTGTGCCTGTCTGGCCCTCGCCTACCGTCGTCGTGCTGGTCACGTATCTGCCTACCACGGGTAGCATGGATATCTTGACGGCTATAGGGTTGGGCCTGGGATTTTTAGGGGGGGCGGCTTTGCTCAAACTCTTGCGCCGCTTTATCTGAAATCAAAGTTCATTCCCGATTGCCATCATCTTCCTCACTCTCTCTCTGGCAAGGACAGCCTTCACCCGGCTGTCCTTGTCCTTTGCAGCCGGAAATCACCTTGTGGTATGATGGTATGATGGATCGGCAATAGAATGGAACGAGCTAGTGGATCATCAAACTAATATTGAAGGAAATTCTGTAGGTGCGGTTAAAAACCGCACGCTTTTTGTTTTTCTCCTGCTCCTGGCCTTGGGGATGGCGGCCTGTAGTTCCCAGAATTCTACCAATCTGGCCGCTCAGGCAGAGGCAGACATGGTGCGGAATGCTGCCAATCTTACGGTGGCGCGGGATTCTTTCCGCATATTACAAGATACGGCTCTGTTGAATGGGCGGGTGCTGATCGTCCAATACCTGGATGGTAACCCCCAGGCTGCAGCGGGCCAGAATGTGACAAACCTGAATTTTCTCTATTATCAGAAAGAGCAAGCCACCTGGAAACTTACCAGCATGTTGTCTAAGGGATGGGTACGTCTGCCCGCCGATGTGCATGTCTTTGCCCCGCCGGGCGAATCCTTCCGCGATGGTGTGCGCATTTATACTGCTTTTTGGGGCCGGGTTATCGATCCAGACATCCCCCAGGTTGAGCTGGTTTTCGAAAATTCGCCCAAGCTCCAGGTGCCTGTCGTTCAGGGCAGCTATCTCTACCTGCGTTCGGGTCAGGATTTTCTGCAAGCCGTGCGCTTGTTAGACAGCGCCGGGCAGGTGCGCGCTGAGCAGCGTGTCCCGCCGCCCTGAAGATGACAAGATGACAAGGTGAGGGGGTGAGGGGGTGAGGGGGTGACCGTTTTCAGAGAAAGTAGCTGCGGTCTCGGCGGTCTGCAGGACAGCTTGCCGCATATCTTCCAGGTGCACCAAAAACGCGCAGCCGGAGGCAGCCCCTACGAAATTGTTGGCCCGGGGCTGTGGTAGGTGCGGTCTCCTGGCCGCACATTTGTTGCAGGCACCGCAGACGTGCAGCCTACAATTTTTCAACCTGCCAACCTGCTAACTTGCATCTCTGAATAGGGGTTTGTATGGGAACATTTATTTCCATTATCGTCGACCAGGCATAGTTAACCCCAGGGTTGATCTATGTTTGCGCCCGCATGTGCCCGGTGGATATCTTCAAGGCCGGTCAAGGAGCATTACAAGTTATGCCGGAGCGGGAAGACGAATGTACGCTCTGTGAGCTGTGCCTGGAGTTGGTGCCCCCCAGCGCTATCCGCATACACAAGCTCTATGCTGAGTACTCTCAGCCAGTACCCTCAGCCTTGGGGCTGTAACCGACTTTCTGCCTGGCTGAAGTAGCATTAGTTGCACAAATGGGCTATGCGGGAGTATACTCAAGCCACGTTAACATTTTACTTATAGATCCTGAGATTATCATAAGTTAGAATCATTTCCCCGCCTGGAGAGGAGTCCACATGCGCGAAGTTACCATTGCTGTCGTTCAAATGCAACCCTTGTTGAATGAACCCGAGAAGAACCTGGGACGGATGGCCGAATGGGTCGAGGAGATTTGCCGTACCCAGAAAACAGACCTGATCATCTTCCCGGAGCTGGCCGTCACCGGATATGAGTGCGGCAAACGCTTCACCGACCTGGCCGAACGCATCCCCGGCCCCACCATCAATACCCTGGCCCAGAGAGCGGGATTATATAACACCCATATCGCCTTCGGTATGGTCACCAAAGAGCGGGTAGAAAGTATCCTTTACGATACCGCCATCCTGCTTGGTCCCGACGGAGAGCTGTTGGGGCCATACCATAAAGTCCACCTGCGCGGCGAAGAACGCTTGAATTTCCGCCCGGGTTATAAATTCCCCGTCTTTGAAACCAGCTTCGGCGCGGTAGGGCTACTGCTGGGTTGGGACCTGGCTTTCCCGGAGGCGGCGCGCAACCTGGCCCTGGACGGGGCCGAGTTGATCTGCGTATTGGCGAATTGGGAGGTGCCCCATACCGAAGAATGGCGCACTTACCTGGTGGCGCGGGCTTATGAAAATGCCTGTTTTGTGGCAGGCACCAACCGGGTAGGGCAAGAGTATACCTATCAATTTTTCGGTGAAAGTATGGTCATCGGCCCGCGGGGTGAGCTCTACGGTGCTGTGGAAGGAGCCCAGGAAGGATTCGCCGTGGCGCGGGTGGATTTGGATTCGGTCAAGCAAGTCCGCGAAGAATATCAATTGCTGCAATACCGGCAGCCGCAAACGTACCGCTCGATTGTCAGGAAGTATTGATTTCAGTAAAATTGCATGCAGATGGCGCGCGAGAGTACTCGCGGTTGCGTCGTAGTAATTCAATTCTTGCTACGTCTTAAGAAATCAGGAGTACAAAATGGCCAACCACCGGAACATTTCAGAAGAAGCGCGGGAGTACCGCCGTCGTTTTAAGGGTGTGATCGGGGTAGAGAGTAAGATCCCTATCCGGGATGCCAGCGTATTGAGCCGCATTTATACCCCCGGTGTGGCTGAACCCTGCCTGGCTATCGAACGGGATCCGGTCACTTCCTACGATTATACCTTCCGGGGAAATACTGTCGCCCTGGTAACCGATGGCTCAGCAGTCTTCGGGCTGGGCAATGTGGGACCGGAGGCGGCCTTGCCGGTGATGGAGGGCAAATCGGTCATTTTCAAAACCTTTGCCGGGATCGACGCCCTGCCTATATGCCTTAAAACCCAGGACACGTTTGAAATCATTGATACGTTGATCAACCTGTCTCCCACCTTCGGCGCCATCTGCCTGGAAGATATCGTTTCGCCGAAGATATTAAGCATCGCCAGCCACTTACGGAAGGCCATCAATATCCCCGTCTTGAGCAACCACGAAGACAGCGTGGCGGTGGGGGTCGTGGCCGGGCTGATGAATGCCTTGAAAGTAGTAGGGAAAGGCTTTGCGGATTTACGGGTGGTAATTAACGGCGCTGGAGCGGCCGGCTATGGTACGGTCCATCTGCTGCAGGAATTCGGGGTTCAGGAGATCGTGGTTTGCGATCACGTGGGCGCCATCTACCGCTACCGGCCGCAGAATATGAACTGGGCCAAATGGGAGCTGGCCCGCAACACCAACCCGGCGCAGCGAAAAGGGCAGTTGGAGGAGATGCTTAAAAACGCAGATGTGTATATCGGATTCTCCAGCGGCAGCACGGTGACACCGGCGATGGTAAAAAGTATGGCCAAGGACCCGATCGTCTTCGCCTTCTCGATCCCCACGCCGGAGATCAGGCCGGAAGATGCCCGCGAGGCCGGAGCGGCAGTCATCGCCACGGGGCGCACAGATTATCCCAACCAGATGGATGTGGCCTCGGTCTTTCCGGGAATATTGCGTGGTGCTCTGGATGTACAGGCGCGGGATATCAACATGGCGATGTTGATTGCCGCCGCTAAAGCCCTGGCAAACCTGGTGACCGAAGAGGAATTGCGTCCCGATTATATCATTCCCCAGATTCTAGATTTCCGGGTGGCTCCGGAAGTGGCGCGGGCGGTGGCCGAAGTAGCCATTAAGACCGGTGAGGCGCGGGTGCAACTGGACCCGGATGAAATCGCCGAGCGCGCCCGCCGCTACGTCTACGAAGGGCATCTGCCTGTCGCCCCGCGCCAGCCGCGGGTAGCGGGGCAGGAGATTTCTATCGCCGAGGAAGCCTTGGAGCTACATAATCGCTACCGGGGCAAGCTACAGATTATCAGCAAGGTGCCGATTAAAGATAACTACATCTTGCGCATGTTCTACCTGCCTCCCCAGGCGGTCGAACCGGCCGCCGAGATCTATGCCAATCCCGACCTGGTCTACAGTTACACAGCCAAAGGGAACCTGGTAGCCATCGTCACTGATGGAAGCGCCGTGCTGGGACTGGGAAATATCGGCGCCCGGGCCGCCCTGCCGGTAATGGAGGGCAAAGCTGTGCTCTTCCATACTTTCGCCGGGGTGGAAGCCTTCCCCATCTGTCTTTCAACCCAAGAGCCGGATCAGATTGTGGAGATCGTCAAAGCCCTGGAACCGACTTTCGGTGGCGTCAACCTGGAAGATATCTCCGCTCCACGTTGCTTCTACATTGAAGCCAGGCTGAGGGCTGAGACCAATATCCCCATTTTCCACGATGACCAGCATGGCACAGCCGTAGTCGTCCTGGCAGCGCTTATCAATGCCATGAAGCTGATAGGGAAGAAGCCCAACGAGCTCAAAATTGTGGTCAACGGCGCCGGGGCAGCCGGAATAGCGGTGACGAAGCTGCTGCTAACCCACGGTGTGGCCGATGTGATATTATGCGATACGCACGGCGCAATCTACAAGGGGCGCAAGGCCGGCATGAACTGGATCAAAGAGGAGATGGCCGAGGTGACAAACCTGTCCCGCCAGAAGGGCAACCTGGCGGATGTTATGAAAGGCACCGACGTCTTTATCGGCCTTTCCGCCGCTGGAGCGGTATCCCAGCAAATGGTACGCAGCATGGCGCCGAACCCGATTATCTATGCCCTGGCCAATCCGACGCCGGAGATTATGCCGGACCTGGCGCGCGAAGCGGGCGCGGCCATTATTGCCACCGGCCGTTCTGATTTTGAGAACCAGGTGAATAACTCCCTGGCTTTCCCCGGTATCTTTCGCGGCGCGTTGGATGTGCGCGCCGCAAATATAAACGATGCGATGAAGATTGCAGCCGCCTATGCGATTGCGGCTCTGGTGGACGAGAAAGAATTGCGGCCGGGTTATATTATACCCAGCGGCATGGATTTCCGCGTGCCGCCCAAGGTAGCTGCCGCAGTGGCCCAAGCGGCGATGGATACCGGCGAGGCCCGCTTACAGGTCGATCCCAAGATAATCGAAGAGAACACGCGGAACTTCATTTACGAAGGGTTTCTGGGTGGGGCGGAGGAGATGTTTAATCAGACGCCCAAGGTTACACCGCCAATAGATACCCAGGTTCCGATTGTGCAATCATAAGTCTTGGTCCTGGTCTGACGTCTGCTGGACAGTAGTCTAGCCCCTTGTGGGCGTGGGTACGGGCACGAGGCCCTAGACTACAAGCCGAGCGGCATTTAGATAGACGAAAGGTTGAGGATGGCGACGGCGATTCCATCGACAGCGATCTCATACGATCCGATCTTCCTGCAGCACAAGGAAGCCGGTCACCCCGAATCTCCGGACCGCCTGCGAGCTATCATAAATCTTTTGCAAATAGAGGACCAGGCCGGGAATATCCGCGTGCCGTCGCCGGTGCTGTCGCCCACCTCCTTTTTTGTGCCTGCTCCCCCCATTTCCCTGGAACGGTTGGAGATGGTCCATCCGCGCTCCCAAATCGAGCGTATCCGCATTCTTTCGATGATGGGTGGGCACGTGGATCCAGATACCTATGTGGTACAGGAAAGCTATGAGGCCGCGTTGAAAGCTGCCGGCGCCATCACCGCCCTGGTGGAAACGGTGCTGCAGGGCCGGGCCCAGAACGCCTTTGCCCTGGTCCGCCCTCCCGGCCATCATGCAAGCGGTACGCAGGCCGAGGGTTTCTGTCTCTTTTCCAATGTAGCGGTTGCTGCCCGGACCGCCCTGCGGGAACTTGGTTTGAAGCGAGTCCTGATTGCGGATTTTGACGTACACCACGGCAACGGCACGCAAGCTGTTTTTCAGCGCGACTCCCAGGTGCTTTTCTTCTCAACCCACCAGTCTCCCCTTTACCCCGGAACCGGAGATTGGCGCGATACGGGAATTGCGACGGGGGCGGGCACGAAGATCAATGTGCCGCTGCCGCCCTTCTCTGGAGATAGCGCCCTGCTGGAGGCGTATGAAACGATCCTGGCGCCGCGCGCCCGGGCATATCAGCCGGAGCTCATCCTGGTCTCTGCCGGTTTTGATGCCCATTGGCGCGATCCCCTGGCTTCGCTGGGGGCTTCCATAACAGGCTTCGCACGGATCGCTGAGGTGCTGTGCGGCCTGGCCGATGAGCTGTGCCAGGGCCGGATTGTCTTCGCCCTGGAAGGGGGCTATGACGTAGAGGCCCTGGCTTTTGGGGTGCTGGCTTGCCTGCAGGTAATGAATGGGCGCGCCGGCGCCATCGAGGATCCCCTGGGCCCCAACCGCCAACCTGAGCGGAACGTGCAAGACCACCTGGCCAAGGTGCGGGAATTCCACTTGAAGTCGATAAGTTGAAAAAGTAAAAGGGCGGCCCAAATGGACCCGAAAATTTGGTCTGATATGTTTCAGTTGGGCATCCCGCTATTGGAGAAAATTTTACGGCCGGTCCTTGTCTATAGATGTTCAGAAATGAATTGAGAAACTGTTGGTAGCTTTTAGCCTCGAAAATTGAATAGATTTTCTCAAAGCAAACCTAAACATCTATATTTGTTCCTGATTGTCGCCTTGCGGCTGTCCGGCAAGCGGGAGCTGGCCCAGCTTAACCCCTTTGACCTGGTGGTACTGCTGACCTTATCTAATACCGTCCAAAATGCCATCATTGGTGAGGATACTTCAGTGATCGGCGGCCTCATCGGGGCCGCAACCTTGTTGCTTATTAACTACCTGGTGGTGCGGTTGGTTTATCAGAATCAGCAGCTTGAAAAGGTGGTTGAAGGCGAACCTACGGTGCTTATTGAAAACGGGAAAATCGTGCAGGATCGGTTGGAAAAGGAACTGATTACCAGGCTTGACCTGGAGAGCGCCGCCCATAAGCAGGGATTCGATACCCTGGACGAGGTGGATAAGGCTACCCTGGAGCCGGATGGCGTGATTTCTTTTACTAAGAAGGAGCCGCCGCTGGAATTGATGCGCCATAAGGAACTGTTAGAGAAATTGGAACGCATCGAACGGGAACTATCCACTTTGCGTGCCGCGCAGCAGAACAAGGGATAATGGCAAGAAACAACTATCTGGGGATTACCGGCAGCACCACATGGGAAGGATGCTCCGTATCGTGGAAAATGGTCTGGCGGGCCGGGCGCAGCGCCGGTATTGGGGTTCCGGTCCCAACGGGGGAAGTTAGCGCTAGCGATATCCAACCGGATGGCGTGGCCCGGTAGGAAAAGGTTGGCAGTAGACCACAGGTCGATCGCGGAGTACCGCAGTGAATTCGTAGGGGCGGCCGGATACCAGCGGCTCAGAGGGACCTCCGTGGCGGAAACGGGCGCGGATGATGCCATCGGTCAGGTTCTGCGCAAAGCCGTTGGGATGCACATCCACCAGGCAGGGACATCGAATTCGGTGTGGATCGTTTCGCTCATAGCAGATGGGGTCCTATCACTCTGACGCCGGTCGCTGGTTGGATAGGGGAAGAATTATAAACTAAGCAGCCAGGAGAATTCCTATGGTACCTGTCGGGTTAAGACCTAGCATTGTGGCAATAGCTCTACCTATTCGGGCAAGAGCGATCAGCGGTCCGGCATTGGACACGACCTGCATTCATCCACCTTTAGGTCTTTGAATTGCACTCGTGGCTACTGCCAATTCATGAGCTAGCTCCTCAGGCGAACTATCCAAATAGGGAATGCCACGCCTATCCAGAAGCTGAATGAATTGGAACTTTGTGACGCCCAGTATCTCAGCCGCTTTTCCTGATGAGATTTCCCCCTCGCGAAACAACTCAATGACCACCCATTCTTGCGCCTTACGCGCGGCCTCATCTGCTGACACATTCAACGCTACAAGTAGGTCGCGGGGCAATTCAACCTCGATTATGAGTTTATCCACAGCGTTCTCCTACACATCTCTTAAATGACTATCGCTTAAGCTTAACTTGGACTGCTGCCAATGTCAACCTCATTAGATATTCATGTCGAATCCTGGAATATTTGACTAACATAGCTTACCACTAAGCCGTTGACAGACTGAAGGTGGTGGATTATACTCTTCTCACCAAAAGGGCTGGAAGTAATGAGATTTTTAAGGAGGTAGTATATGGCAATCGAAACCACATATCTGCCTGAAATTCAGGAGATTTATGCGATGCGGGATTCGTCCAGTGTCCAGTCTTTTCTTGAATCCCATCCTCAATTGGTGGGACTCCTTCTGGAAGCTTATCCGCATTTGTTAGAGTCCTTTGGTCCGCAGCCAGAAGTCATTCTTGAAGTTGTTAGAAATCCCGAAGCTGAAGAACCGGATCAGCTTTTTGCTTATATTCGTACCTCTCTGCCCATAAGTGATGCATTGGCTCGGCTCGACACGTTTGATGAAACCTGGTTTTTGGATCAGTTGGATCGGGTAGATGATCTCTTCAATTTCAATCTTGAGGCGGTTGCCTACAACCGCAGCAGCCTTACCGCGTTGCGGTAGCAGATCTTCTCCCGCGCCGTCTCGCTGATGGCGCAGGTGCGGATCAACGGGGCGATGGGGGCGGGGGTGCGCCCCGGTTGCAGCGTATCGGTGGCGAAGAGCAGCTTATCCTGGTGGCGTTCCATGAAGGCCAGGCCGAAGGCTGGGTCGCGCGTGATGGCATTGTAACCGGAGCGCGCTGACAAATCGGCGCACAGGTTGGCATAGGTGGTTAAGAGCCGGTCGGCCGCCCCTACCGGCGTGACCGGACCCTGCGGATAGGGAATGGTCTGGGTCTGGGCGGCGCCGCCATCGGCGGAGATTTCGGCCCAAAAGTGCTGCGCATGGCCGATAAAGGTGGTAGCGGGAAATTGCTGCAGCATCCGCTCCAGCCGCGGCAACCCCGGCTCATCGGCGCAGATCAGGTAATCGGTATGGAAGAGCACCGGCAGCTTGAACTCGCCGCAAACGCCATAGATCGCCTGTAAGCCGGGATGGTCGATGGGCACACCCGCCAGAATCTCGCCGAAGCCGCGACAGCCGCGCTCTACATATTCCTGGATGATGGGGCGCGGGTCGAATTGATCCGGGTAGCGGTGGCGCGGGTCCAGGCTGCAGAAGGGGATCAGCCGGTCGGGATGCCGGCGGCACACCTCCAGCACCTGCTCCGTGGTAAAGTAGTAATCTAGCTCCTCCGGATTCTCCACCGCCATCACGGCGGCCTGGTCAATCCCTTCCCGGTCCATCGTCGCCAGCAAGTCTTCCGCACGATTGGGCGGCAGATTGTGCCGCAGACGGCCAACATGGGTATGGACATCGATTATGCGCAAGGGAATCCTCCAATTTCAACGGGTCACGGCTCAATTGTTGAATTAACAGCGGATATGGCAGAGCCTCCTGTGAAACCTCCTGAAAACTCTTGACAACCAGGGCCAATCTATGTTAAAACCTGGTATGCCATATGTCAAACCGGAGAATGAGCTATGCCCCCTGCCATTTTACATGGTTGTATCCCCATCGTCGTGACGCCCTTTACCGCCGAGGGTCAGATAGATGAAGCCGGCCTGCGCCGAGAGGTCGAATACCTGGTAACCCACGGCGTCCACGGCCTGGCCACCCTGGCCATCGCGAGTGAGGGCTACAAGCTGACCGAGGCGGAGCGCGACCGGGTGGCGCGCATCGTGGTGGAGACCACCGCCAGGCGCGTGCCGGTGGTGATCGGCGCCGATCATGCCGGCACCGACCCGGCAGTGGCGCGGGCCATCGCAGCGGCCGCCGCCGGGGCCGCTGCCCTGATGGTGCTGCCGCCCTACTTCGTTAAACCCGACGCCGAGAGCCTGCGGCGCTATTACCGGCGTATCGCGGCCGCCGTGGACCTGCCGCTGATGGTCCAGGATGCTCCCCAACTAACCGGCGTCGTCTTACCGGCCACCTTCCTGGCCAGCTTGCAGCAAGAAGCGCCTAATATTACCTATGTCAAAATCGAAGGCACGCCCGCCGGCCCTAAAACTGCCGAAATTCTGCGTCTGACCGGGGGACAGATGGGTGTCTTTGCCGGTTGGGGCGGTCTGAGCTTTTGGGATGGGCTGCTGCGCGGCGCCTGCGGCTGCATGCCAGGCCCGAACTTCAGCCCGGATTTCGCCCGCGTCTACGACCTGTTTGTATCCGGCGATCACGAAGCCGCCTGGTCCACCTTTAACGCCCTGGTGCCTTTCATCTCCTGGTCGATGCAATCGGTCGATCTCTCCGTCTGGACCGCTAAGGAAAGCTTTGTGCGCTGGGGCATTTTCGCCAGCTCCACCCAACGCGACCCTGCGACCCTGCCGGATGCCGTCGACCGGCAGCAGTTCGAGGCGTTTTTCACCGCGTAAAGTACGTCGGCAGACAATTTCACCGATTTTGGACCAAATTTGGACCGGATCTAATACCTCTCGGTGGTAGATTAGAATTGTCGCAATATGATACTGAGGTAGGTAGATGGAATCCTGGAAATCGGTTTTGCACGCTGATCCCACCCCCTGGCTGTTGGAAGCCGAGAATCCCAGCGTCCGGTATTTTACCCTGGTCGACCTGCTGGACCGGCCCGCGGATGATCCCGAGGTCCTCAACGCCAGGGCAGCGATCATGCAATCTGGCCTGGTTCCCATAATTCTGGCCCGGCAAGCGCCGGGAGGACATTGGGGCCGGCCGGAAGATTTCTATATGAGGTCGAAATACTCGGGGACGGTCTGGCAACTGATTACCCTGGGCGAGTTGGGGGCAGACGGAACAGATCCGCGCGTCAGGCAGGCCTGTGAGTTTATCCTGGAGGTTGCCCAGGACCGGCAGAGCGGCGCTTTCGCCTATCTCGGTAATAGTGCGGAAGGCGGAGAGCACGATAATGTGCTGCCCTGTTTGACCGGCAATATGGTATGGAGACTGATCCGGCTGGGATGTCTGAGTGATCCCAAGGTGCAGTCAGGCATTCGTTGGATCACCACCTACCAGCGCTTCGACGATCGCATCGCCCATGCCCCCCAAGGCTGGCCCTACCTGCGGGAAAGATGTTGGGGGAGGCATACCTGCCACATGGGTGCGGTGAAAGCCTTGAAAGCCCTGGCCGAAATCCCGCCCGGGCAGCGTTCAGCAGAAATCAATGCCACGATCGAGAGGGGCGCCGCCTATCTGCTGCAGCACCATCTCTACAAACGCAGCCATAACCTGTCTCGGGTGGCAAAACCGGCCTGGCTGCAGTTGGGCTTTCCCCTGATGTGGAATATAGACGTGTTGGAAATGCTGGATATCCTGACGCGCCTGGGATACCGCGATGAGCGCATGCAGGCTGTCGTCGACCTGGTGATGGCCAAACAGGACCAGCAGGGGCGCTGGTTGCTGGAGCAGAGCTACAACGGGCGTTGCCAGGTAAACATTGAGCGCCTGGGCCAACCCAGCAAGTGGCTCACCTTGCGGGCGTTGCGGGTCTTGAAAAGGTATGGTTAAGGAGATAGAGATGGCCAAGATAGATCTGAAAAAAGAGCTCAAACACCTGTACGACGCCTCTGCGAAAACGGTGACCACCGTCGAGGTACCTGCCATGAACTTCCTGATGATCAATGGGCAGGGCAACCCGAATACGGCCCAGACATACAAGGATGCTATTTCAACCCTCTATACCCTCTCTTATACGCTGAAGTTCAAGGTTAAAAAGAGCGCCGCGGGAGTGGATTATGGGGTAATGCTGTTGGAAGGGCTGTGGTGGACGCCAGACCTGGCCCACCTGAACGACAAAGAACAGTGGATCTGGACTGTGATGATCATGCAGCCGGAATTTGTCACGCCAGAATTGGTGTCCCAGGCTCTGGTCGAGGCCCAAGCCAAGAAAAAGCTGGCCGCCCTGGAGCAGGTGCGCCTGGAGAACTTTCACGAGGGGCTGGCCGCCCAGGTGCTGCACATCGGCCCCTACGCGGCCGAAGCGCCCACCATCGCCCGGCTCCATGCGTTCATTGAGGAGCACGGCTACGCGCCCCGCGGGCGGCACCACGAGATTTACGTTGGGGACCCGCAGAAGGCAGCCCCGGAGAAATTGAAGACCATCGTGCGCCAACCCGTCGCAAAAGTGCAGCCATGAGGGGATGGGTTAAAGCTATTTCGGCGTCAGGGTGTTGGATGATGGCGGCGCCCTGACGCCGTTTGAGGTTCACATGGGATGAAGCGCGGTAAGACAAGCAAGCTGCCGCACCAAATTACCGGTTGGTCAGATCAAGGCTGCACCCCAATTTGCTGCATCAGTGCCATCGCATCCATCTGCAACCAGTGCTCGGCAATCTTGCCATCGGCGATGCGGTAGATGATTATACCTGGCACGCTGACCTGCTTGCCTGTCGGGGGAATGCCCATAAATACTCCCTGATGGGCGGCGTGAAACGTGAAACGCACGGCCACGCGATCCCCCTCGGCAAACATATCTTCGGGGATAAATTCATATTTTGGGAAACCCACTTCGGAGTTGGCGATGTGTTGCTTCAACACCTCGTCACTGTCAGCGATATACTGATCCTGCAAGGATGCGGTCTTCGCTTTGCCGCTAATTGCATCAATATAACGACGAACCAACGCTTTATTCTCTGCTACTGACATGCTGCCCTCCTCGGGTGAAGTCTGCTATCTTGGTGGACGGGGTGCTCAATTACACGCCCGGCAATTCAGATGGTGACTAGCCAATGCGGATCGACTCTCCGCGGCGGTCGGACTTGATGACGCCATCCAACAGCCGCAGCACCCTCCGGCCATCGGCAACGGTGATGACCGGCTGGCGCCCTTCATGGATCGCTGCTACAAACTCCGCCAGTTGAGCCATATGCTTAATCATACGGGGATCATCATTCAAGCGCGGGCGGATGGTCGTGGGTTGCGCATAAGCCGGTAGCGCGTTGCTTTCCACTTCCACTACCTGATCGGAGAAGCCTGCGCCACGCAGACTGATGCGCCCTTCGCTGCCGTAGATCTCCAGTTTGTTGAAAAAGCTGTCCCCCTTCTGTGTCACTATGCATTGGGCCGTTACTCCCCTGGCAAATTGAACCTGGAAGGTTGCGGTTTCTTCGGCCCTGGTGTCTGCCCGGTAGCGGACGTTAGCATACACCGCGATGGGATCATCTCCCACATACCACAGGATTTGGTCCACCAGGTGGCTGCCGATATAAAGGAGGGGGCCGCCGCCGGTCTCGGGTGAGGCCTTCCAACCTGTCGATAGAGGGCGAGTGCCGATGCTGCCGGAGATGGCCTGGATCTCGCCCACGGCGCCCGCCTGGAGCAATGCGTGTATCTTTTGCCAGGCCGGCATGTGCCTGAATGAATAGCCCGACATGAAGCAGATTTGCGACCGGGCTACTGCTTCCTCTAACTGGATAGCCTCCTTTTCATCTATGCCAATGGGTTTCTCGACCAACACGTGCTTGCCGGCCTGAATGGCGGTGAGAGCGCACTCGTACAGGGCGCTGTGCGGTACCGCCACGATGATGGCATCGACGGCCGCTTCCTGCAGCATCGCGCCAAGAGACGCATACGTGGCGACATTACCCACCAAGGCGGCCACCCGCTCCGCCGCAGATTGATCGGGATCGGCGCAAGCGGTTAGCTGGATCGACTGCACCCTGGCGGCGGCATTTGCCAAGACGCCCCCCTGATACCCACAACCAACGATCCCTATCCGTAACAACTGTGTTTGGTTTCCCATGTCTTCCTCCCTGGTATTCAATCATGCCCAGTATAGCAGATGTGGCGTTTCTAAAGCGTTTCCCAGCGCGTTTCCTGGGGGTGGGTTTGTGGGGAAGCTGCGAGATGGTTTTGTTACAAATAATGCATTTGTTGTGCCAGGGCCAGCCCCTGTTGCAGCCGGACACGGGTCGCTTCTGGCTGGCTGTGCTCCCAGGCTTGAGCGGCCTGTTCGAGGAGCGTTTGTAGAGCATCGGGGACACGTTGCTGGAAAGGATCGAGCAGGCGCCTGCCATGCTCCATCGCAGCCGCCAAATCATCCTCGCCCAGGGACAGCGCCAACAATGGCCAGTGGACCGTCCACTGAAATGGCAAGCTGGGGTGGCTGGTGGGTAATTGCTGCCAGTAGGTGAGGGCGGCCTGGCCGTGGGTCTCTACCCCGCGAACGTCGCCGGCACACCATCCTACCCAGGCCAGATTTGCCTCGGCCATACCCGCATATTCCGGCATGTGGGCCTGCGTCGCCACAGCCAGACACCGTAGAGCGTACTGCTGTGCCTCTGCCAAACGGGAGCACTGGCGGTGGGCGATGGTGATGTAGGCAAGGCACCGTGCCTGCAGGTTGATGTCACCCGTTTGCTCAGCCAGTTGCAGCGCAATCTCCATGTGTTTCAGGGCTGCCTCCGGCTGGCCGCGCCACAGCAGGGCGTATCCGGCGCCAAATTGGGCGGAGGGGATGGCTGTTGCAGTTTGAGATCCCGCCCCTTGCAATGCAGCCAGCGCCGTTTGGCTCCAGGCGACGATTTCATCGGTCGCCACGTAGCGGTTGCGCTGGAGCTCGCGCCAGGCTACGTGTTGAAAGAAACTGGCCTGCTGTACCGGTGTACCATGCTGTTCCACGACTGGTCGCAGCTTTTGGCACAGTGCCACGCTTTCCTCCACCTGGTGCTGCCAGTAATATAGCGAATTAATTTCCAACAGAATCTGTATCCACTCCTGCCACCAGGCCTGCCCCGGCTGGCGGCTCTCACTGTGCGGTGCATCGGCTGGATCAGGAAACTCGCCCAGGACACCTTCCGCTTCCAGGTACACCTGCATGGCTTGCGGGTAGCAATACTGTTCGCGCCAGGTATTGCTGGCCTTACGGAGGAGACGGGCCTGGGTGATAGGATCTGCAGCGGAGTGTTGCTTCACCGCTTCCCGATAAACGTCCCTGGCTTTTTCATATTCTCCGGTGAGGTGCCAAATGTCCCCCAGCCGTTCTTCCAAAGCCAGCGCGACCTGGGTCTGCCCCGCCAGGCCCCTGAGTAGAGCCAGGGCGCGCCGGAAGTAGTGGATAGCATCAGTGTGGGCGTAGATGCGCTCGGCCACCTCGCCAGCCCGCTGGTAGTGGGGGATAGCCTGTTCCAGCAACCCAGCCAGTTCATAATGGGTCGCCACCTGGCCGCTCACCGTGTCCAACGCCTGTCCATGCACCTTTTCCAGCGCCTGGGCGATGCGTCGATGTAATAACCGTCGCCGGGCGGCACTCAGACTGTTGTAGGCTACCTCCCGCAATTTATCGTGGGTAAAGTCGTAGATCTCCCCACCCCGTTCGCGCACAATGCGCCGCAGACACAGTTCATCCAGGCTGTGTACCAGCATGTCATCGTCCTGTCCACTCGCCCGATTGAGCACAGTAAACGTGAACTCCCGCCCCACGGCAGCCGCCACACCAGCCAGTTCATGGGCCTTTGGGGAGAGTTGGGACAGGCGGGTGTGCATGACGGTATGCACTCTGGCGGGAAGAGAGCGGGGATCAGAGATGGGAGATTGCCGCGAGGATGATTCAATCTCCCATGTCCCATCTCTCGATAGCCAGGACCGTACGGTTTCTACGATAAAAAGAGGATTACCTTCGGTTTCCTGGTAAAGCCAGATGGTCTCTTCTGGGCTGATGGTCTGTCCAGATACAGCCGCGGCTACTGCCGCGGTCTCTGATGCGTTCAGCGAGTTGAGTTCAACCTCGACTACCTGCCCATCCCGCTGCAAGGCTGACAGCAATGCATTCAAGGCATCACTGGTAGCCACATCATCAGTCCGCAGAGTGACTACCAGCAGCAGCCGCGCCTGCCGGTCAAACCGCAGTAAGAAGTGCAACCACTCCAGCGTATCGCGGTCGGCCAGTTGCAGATCGTCCAGAAAGAGCAATAGGGGTTCATGGCGGTGGCAAAGTGCCCGGGCCAGCCCTTCGAAGAGGTGCTGGCGTTGCCAGACTTCGGTTAATGGTCCAGGACGTGGCAGGAAAGGTTGCTGATCTAGCAGCTCCGGCAACAGGCGCGCCACTTCGCTTAGCCAGACCGGTTCCAGATCCAATAGCCAATGGGCAACTGCCGCTGAGCGCAGCCAGGCCACCGCAGGGGCAAAGGGCAGTGCCCCCTCCGCTGCATAACAGCGCGCGATGGCAGTAGCAAATCCCTGGCGTGTCACCCACACCAGCAACTCCTCGGCCAGGCGGGTCTTGCCAATGCCTGCCTCGCCGGACAAAACGATACATTGGGGTTTGCTGCTACTGGTAGCAGATGGTTTGCCGTTAACAGCAGCAAACCAGAGGCCCTGCAGCATTTGCCATTCGGCTTGGCGATCCACCAGGGGCAGTTGGTTTTGCGTTAGTGGTGTGTGGGATGGAGCAGCGACTTCGGCAGCCACCAGGCGCCGATAGACCTCAGCGGTGGCGGTAGCGGGCTCAGCGGCCAGCTCCGCCTGAAACGTCGCCACGCAGTCCAGGTAGACACGTAGCGCGCCGGCCCGGTTGCCGTTGAGGGCATACAGGCGCATCAGCGTGCGCACCATCGCCTCGTCGATCGGATTCAGTTGGAGCAGGCGCTGCCCATAGCCAATGGCGGCCGGGTAGTCCCGTTCAGCTTCCAGCAGATCGATCAGCCGGGCCAGTCCGCTGAGGGCCAAATGGCGTAGCCGTTCTCGTTCGGGCCGAATCCAATCATCGTAACAACTGGGCATCAGATCCCCTGGGTACAGCTTCACCGCCTGTTCCAGATCGTCCCGGGTTACAGCCTGGACGTGGGCCGTCTCAAAGTCGACCAGGTCGCATGTATAGGGCGCATCTGGCTGCCATTGCACCGTCTGTGTGCCGGTGTAGAGAAAGCGGTCCGCTTCCGGGAGGGCGTGGCGCAGCTTATAGAGCAGGTTGCGCAGATTGGTCTGGGCCTGGGTTTCGGAAGCGTCCGGCCAGAAGAGAAAGGCCAAATGCTGGCGGGATTGGGCCGCGTGGCGATGGAGCAGAAGATAGGCCAGTAAGGCTTGCTGGCGCGGCTGTTTGACCGCCGTCACCGGCTTGTCGCCGTAACGCAGATGGAAATCGCCGAGGAGCTGGATGCTTAAAACGGACACCTGACAATCCTCCATGGGGATGCAGCAGAATCTGGTCTCCAGGGAGCTTTCAATGTGTAGGGTTGGCGGAGATGCAACACGGGAACCAGCGTTCACAAGCCAGACCGGAGCGGGCTGCAACCATCATAGGGTTTCGGCAGAATACGTTCAATCACTGAACAATTTCACTGAAAGATTATCGCCATTGTGTAATATACATTAGCGAACGGAGAAAGACAAATTGCTGGGTAAAAGTAACTCTTCAGATCACCCACGGCCACAATGGCCAGGATACCGGCCATGGCCAGGTTCAGCAGGATGAAGGGCAAATCCGACGCCTGCAATTTACGCAGTTGATGGTATACCCCCGCCAGCGTTTCCTGGAAGGAGATTTTGCCATCGCCGCCCCGGTTGGCTAGCGCCGTCCAGGTCAGCATCAGCCCGGCCAACAGGGCGGCGCATAAAATAAATCGTTTCAGACGGCGCATGTCTGCCCCCACACTTTATCGCACGGGTAAGGCAGAGTGACTACATTTCACCCCCTGAAGTTTATGAGTATAATATAGCGTAGCGCAGATCGTTGCCAGGGTAAGCGCAGATTTTTCTTTAATCTGCGACATCTTGCCCAACCAGATTGGGCGGTAATCTGTGGATGGGCTCTTTTTATTTGGAAAGGAGATAGCATGGCTGATAATCTGGGTATTTTGGCGTACGGCTCATTAATCGAAGATCCTGGCGCCGAGTTAGAGGCGCATATCATCAAGCGCATTCCCATCCAAACCCCCTTCCCGGTCGAGTACGCTCGCCGCAGCCGGTCGCGCGGCGGAGCCCCCACGCTGGTCAAGGTGCCGCCGGGGCACGGCAGCTCGGTGGCCGCCTACATCCTGGTGCTGGACGGGAGCGTCACCGCGGCCGCCGCCTGCGACATGCTCTACCGGCGCGAGATCAATAAGGTCGGGCAACTGGATCACTCATACGATGAAGGCAGCCAGCGCGGCAAGGATGACGCCGTGGTAATCGAGAGCCTGGCCCTGGGAGGGATTCCCCAGGTGCTCTATACCGTGCTGCAGCTCAACTTTGCCGAGATCCTGAATGCCAATTTATCCCTCGCAGAGAAAGCCGAGAAGCTGGCCAAATTGGCGCGTAACAGCGTGACCGCCGAGACCTACGCCGAGCACCGCGACGGCATCCGCTACCTGGCGGACGCCATCCGCCACGGCATCGTCACCCCGCTGACCGAGCCCTATAAGCAGGCCATCCTGCACCTGGCAGGGCGCGCGGCGGATCTGGAGGCAGCGCGCGAGTACGTGGCGAAGCGGAAGAAGTTGAAAGGGTGAGGGTTGGCCACATCCCATTCTCAGTCTCCAGCCGGGGTGCGCCGGCGCCGGGATTTACGGGGGGTAATGGGCAAGCCTTTTAACATTGGGGTAAAAACAGGTCAAAAATCCGGCTGAAACAGCATAAAAACAGAGTGAAATGGCAGCTCCGCCAACCTTAAATTTCCCTAGATTTTAATAGATTATATATAGAGGGGCTGGTACGGTTGTCACCGCCCAGCCCTCTATAAAAGACACCCTGCCGCCGCCTGGTTTGCGGCGCCCTCGTTAGAAGGGATTGTCCTGCCAGGTTCAGCCTTTTACAAACGACTGACCTGTGCTACCATTGCCAGCAAAGATAAGCATTGCCGGAGGCATACTGTGGAAAATATATACAAACTTCCGCTCGTTTTGGAACCACAACCAGAAGGCGGTTACACCATCACCTGCCCCCTGCTGCCTGAGTTGGTGACGGAGGCCGATACACTAGATGACGTATTACCGAATGTGTCAGATGCCTTAGCGGCTATTATAGAAGCGTTTGAAGATTTGCATCAGCCGCTGCCACCGGTCTTGCAACCTTTATCCCCAGACGCCCCTCTCTGGATAGAAACTTTGGTGCAGGTGACCTCAGCTTGAAGTACCGGGAAGTAAGCTCGAAACTCCACAAACTCGGCTGCCAGGAAATTCCACGCCGAGGCGGTGGCTCGCATCGCAAATGGCACAATCCCGCCAATGGCAAAATTGCGCCTATACCGGATTGGGGTAGTAAGGATCTGAAAATCGGCACGCTATAGCTACTATTTAGCGCAAGGGGACCCCGTCGGAATCGAAAGCCGGCCGCTAGCTGGAATGGACCAGGTGCTCTGTGCCGTGCTAGTGCCCAATTATCTGGACATGTGCGACGACCATACCTCTCCGCAAGAGAGGATCGCAGTCGGCGGAGTGGGCCAAGCGCAACCTGCCGCCAAGACCTACCCGTAGAACTGGGACAGCATCCGTTACCTGGCGGACGCCATCCGCCACGGCATGTCACCCCGCTGACGGAGCCCTACCGCCTAGCCGGCGGCGCCGCGGATCTGGAGGCCGCTCGCGCGTACGTGGCGAAGCGGAAGAAGCTGACAGGGTGAGGGTTAGCCACATCCCCTCCCCCGGCTCCAGCCGGGGTGCGCCGGCGCCGGGATTTACGGGGGGTTGTAGGCAGATTTACGGGGGGTTGCAGGCAATCCTTTTAACATTGGGGTAAAAACGGCTCAAAAATCCGGCTGAAACAGCATCAAAACAGATAGAAATGGCGGCTCTGCCAACCTTAAATTTCTCTAGATTTTATTAGATTATATATAGAGGGGCTGGTACGGTTGTCACCGCCCAGCCCTCTATAAAAGACACCCTGCCGCCGCCTGGTTTGCGGCGCCCTCGTTAGAAGGGATTGCTCTGCCTGGGATGGACGGCGTACGTGGCGAAGCGAAGGAGGATTGGGTGAGGGGACCAGTAGGACATTTTTCCAAATTGTCCTGCCTTAAAAACGCGGGGGCACTTTCCACCCGCGCTGTGTGTTTGACCTGGATGAGGATAAAGGCTAAAAATGAACATCGCGGGAACCTGGCATATTTATGAGATGGAAACCTGGGATGCAGATTACTTCAACATGGAAGTGCAAGCCTTCCTGGAAATCGATGCCAAGGGTATGGGAGATTTCCAATTCGGCCTGGTTACCGGCTCCATCGATGGTGAAATCATCCAAGACGGTACCGACGAAAGATTTGAATTTACCTGGGATGGCAGCGATGAATCCGATGAAGCTACTGGCAGCGGCTGGCTCAGAGTGCAGCCCGCGGATACCATCCAGGGAAGGATAAAAATCCATTCGGGGGATAGCTCTCAGTTTTTGGCCAGGCGGGCGAAGTAAGGGGATGCGCCACACTTGCCCATAAGGTGTATCAACACGTCCAGCTTCAGGATAAGGCTATTGGTCTGGCGCTAGAGTATCCATAGTAGTCGCCATGCCCGCGGCGGGCACCATGATGGATGAAATACCTTTTGTAGGTGCGGTCTCCTGGCCGCACGATTTTCAAGGCGGACAATTTTGGCAAATTGTCCAACATCCGAAGGGTATCCTTTCTTGGTTTGGCAACCGTAAGGAAAATCCTGCTCAGACCCCATTGCCAACTTGTTCTTCTCTTACTCGCCCTTTCTAATTCGCATAATCGGTTACCGTAGTGTATCTTCCGCGCTTTGAGGATATGCTGACTGCCGCCATATCTCCGTGTAATCGGTGATCCTTAGTTCCCGCTCCCCTCCCGATTGATTGGGATATAGATTCAAAAGACGAACATACTCGCCAACCTCGAGATTGAGAGTCCGAATCCCGCTGATCTTGTACACACCGTTAACCACACTACCGCGATGCGCCTGCACCTCTAGCAGGAATTCCCCAATCTGGCTTAAACGACTACTAAGAACTACACCTTCGAGAGCTATACTGGACTGCCACTCCCAAGAGGCAGAAGCGTCTGACCAGAATGGCTCGCAGAAGGCTTTGTAGGCACAAAAGCGACAACTGGCAGCACTAGGGGAGGCCAGCAACTCCATTGCAGGCGCGGCTGCAATACTCTTGTTATAGGCGGATAACGAGATCAGGGCTTTCTGGGCCTCTCCCTCCGCTTCCGCTGGGTCAATCGTGATGCTGATTTTGCCTCCGGTCAGAGGGACCAAATAGGCTCGCACCGGCCATTCACCTGCTGTATCGTGGTACATGGCCGCATACAGCAGCAACTGCCGAAGGTACTGCGGCTTCACAATTTGGGATAGGTTATCTGCCTGCTCGTAAACCTCGCCCGTCTTATAGTCTTCAAGTTCGACCCCAGATGGCGAGATGCGTACCACATCGGCTCGCCCATGTAGTTTACCCCCATATGCTGAGAACCATACTTCGGAACGAAACGTGCCGCCCCCGACCGATCCAGATTGCCGGTGTCCCAGCAGTTCATGCCCTATAGCCAGGATTCTCGCTCGTAGCATGCTGTAACCCGGCCATCTCTGTGCAGGACCAAGATGCCCTTCAAGCTGGGAACTCTGGACAGCCTTCTCCTCTTGCTTAACGAGGCTATCCCACGATTTGACCAATTCGGTACGCCATTCGACTCGGTCAGTATGGTCTAACTCGCCTTTAAGCACTTTTTCTAACAGCGTGTGACATACCCGCCCCAATCGGGCTTTGGGTCCCACGAATGTGTGAGAGCGGTACCAGGGGGCAGTCCCAAAAGCAGTCTGCAGGAAGCAGGTCTCCAATGTTGAGATCTGGCTTGGCGAGACATATTCCAATGGGAGCTTTTTAAGCAATATTGGGGATCTCATGAATTTTCCCATATTTGCGCTGCCACCCATGATGGCCTACGTGATAAATCAAAGACATCGAACGCCATCCATCTCTTGGGTCCATTCTCCAAAAAGCCGCGCTGCTCGGCAGCAACAACCGCCGCTGCCATATCATCGCCCCGTTGGTCAAACCTGCGATCCCAAAGAGGGTGAATTGCTATTAATGCTATAGACCCATCAGGATGGACGGCGCCAGAGAGTGGGCCAAATGGATTTGCGCTCCAGCCGAAATCCCGGCAGAAACCCTGTATCAATTTTTCCGCCACATCCTCCCAATGATGGAAAAATCCTATGTCCAATCCTGCCGCAAGTCGTGTCATGTCTAATGCCAGACGCCAATCTAGTAAACCATGATAAGCCATGTTACTGTAATCCTTGAGACAGTCGTAGCACGCACTATCACAGGGTGTGCGCTGTGGACCGTGCCTCTCAATTCCATAGCTGACAAGCATGTGATTGAGAAGTTCGGCAAATATCTCAGCATGTCCTAGATGTGTTGAGTATCCAGCTCCGTTTTCCAGTGCATCAGCAATAAAGACCTCGCCCTCTACCTTCCCCCGGTATCGCACCGTTCGTAGACCAACTCGGAGTTCGTTGGGGTCCACATCAAGGAGCTTTGTGGCGGCGCTACGCATATAAAATCCGAAAGAGTACCAGGCAGCACGTCCACCTAGTGATAAGGGGCTCAAGTCAAGGCCGGGCATCATCCTATTCTGGTCGAGGCCCACGAGAAGCACATCCGTCTTGGTTATTGATGCTAATGCTCGCACCTCTGGTCTAACTGACTTGTCGAGAGGAAACCGCTCCCGATTTAGCAAGACGGTAGGATCTATCCAACCTGTGCCATCCGCTAGCTTGTGAAACTCGAAGCAGTCTCCATCTTTATCGTTGATAGCATAAACAGGCTGTTGTCCTGAGAATACACGACTGGATTGAGCGGCAATCCATTCACTGGGATTGAAGTCTGCCGACATACGGGCTCGGCTAGCGCGTGGTGTCCACTCAAATTGGCCATCGAAGCTTCGTCCTGATGTATAGTCTGTTCGGAAACCGCGCGGTTCACTTATGTTAAGGCGATGATATTGTTCCTGGCTTCCACAGGTCGGGCAGGAGCCATTGTCCTCCTGTGAATTGTCAAGAGCATGGCAGTTGTGGCAAACACCAACTACCTGCTTTGGTCCCAAGGGGTTACTGTCAGGCACGAGTTTCGGACCCTGGAGTTGATAGTTGGCCACACCAATTGATGTATGAATGGCCTTGTCTTTGACTGTCTCAGCTCCTGGAGCGAACTGGCTAATCGCGATGTCAAGTACTCGGTCCACGACGCCCCGTTCGGGTGGCCAAGGATAGCGGGCAGGTTTGCTATGATACAAAAAGCGAACACGAGTGGGAAACCCAAACATCGGCAGGATTCCATGATTTGCCAGTCGTTCACTAAGCTCCGGCTGAGTCAGGCGCTCATCTACCATTGCTTTGTCTATATCAACCGGCAACTCCTGTATAACATAGTCTACTAGGAATTCACACCGGCTCCTCATATCATCGGGTGTCTGTCGCAGCAATGCTGCTGCCACCTCTTTGACCTGTTGGCGATTTTCGGTGAGCCAAGAGACTATTCTGTCCCTGTGTTCCGGCCAATCCTTGGTCTGGCCAAACTGACCGTGGACGTTGTCTTGACCCTCATTTATTGTGTTAGCAAAATGATGAGCAAACGCCCGCCTTAGAATTTCTGCATTCAATACTCTCCGAATGATTCCCTCGCGTTTCAGATCAAGATATGGTTGAGGAGGGGGTTCACTCGTCATACGCTCGATATGCTGGAAGTAATAGTCGTCATGGCTGCGACCACGGCAGACGGTGAGCGCTGCCGCAACGCCAGCACCTCGTCGCCCGGCACGCCCGACACGCTGCTGATAGTTGAATCGCATTGGAGGCATATTCGACATCATGACAGCTAGCAGTGAGCCTATGTCAACTCCCGCCTCCATAGTTGTAGTTACACTTAGCAAATCAATCTCGTCAACATGCTTTATTTCCTCAGCGAGGCTGACACCCTGGAATAGACGTTGGCGATCAAGTGCGTCATCTCTGTTGGTTTGGCCCGTTAGCTCTTCACAGTGCAAGCGGAAAGGTTTCTTAGAATCTCTGACCAAGAATACATAGTAGTTTCCCGCCGGATTGCCGACGTCAAGTGGAGTACCCTCTATTGGCAATGCCACCAAGCAGTCCGCGTCTGTGCAAATACCTCCAGCAGGGTGCAAATGCACACGTCGGCACTTGACGCATTTCCATACTACAGAGCCTGAGGGTCGTATAAATAGGTTCGATACCTTCAATAGGAATCCGCTTATTGCGTCAGCTCGTTCTAGGGTATGCTGTACCGTGCTTGCTAGCCGATTGGCGTCGAAACCGTTCAGCTTAGCCACCTCTTGCCAATAGCGTTTCAGATAACGAGGAGCACTGGGAGAGGCATCTAAGTCACCCTCAAGGCGGTAGTGTGAACCTAGCATACGAATAGTGCCATCGCAAACTTGCTTGAGTATTTCAGGGTCAAGGCCGCCTGCCATAGGCTTAATATCAATATCCGGATCGAAGGTGCAACTCCCTAGCCCAAGGTATTCAAAATCCCCCTGCATGCTAGTAACAAGGGTCTTGGAGATATTGTCTTGAAGAGCTTTATCGATATCCTGAAGGTGCTCGATAGCTTCACGGGAAAGTTCTCCGGGCTGTTTCCGCCCTGGCCTTTCCGGGTCTAGGTTGTAAAGTGCCACCCATTTCTTCCAGCTCCTTTCTTCCTTAAACCCTTGTAGCTTGGGATCTGGTCCTCCTGGATTAATACCTAGCTGGAGTAGCTCCTTCTCAACGGCATCCCTCACTTGCAATACGCGCACCGGTCCACCGATCCGCTGCCTAGTCTTATTTGCGCGCTTCACCTGATCCGCTGTTGCTCTACCCTCAATCCACAACCTTATAGCTCTAGCATCTTGCGGATAATCATTGCTGAATTCCTCAGCAAGACGCTCTTCTTCAGATGTCATCTCCTCACGGCGCTCAAACTTTATATATGCTTCTATCTCGGCGCCAGATCGCAGTGGGACTCTGGAGGCTACCTGCCGGACCAAGTCCTGATAATGGGCTTGCTCCAAGCCGGCGGAAAGCTTGGCCGCGTCCTGGCGGCTGTCTGAAAACAGCACCAGCTTGCGCTCTTTTGCCTCGGGAAGTTGGCGGAGCAATGCATCTGCCAATACCTGGTTGACTTTGGTGAAACCCGTACGTTGACCCTCTATTGGGGAACGAGTTCGCTCAATGAGCAACCTCCAAGACCCATCCTTTGCCTTTTTGCCAAACTCACGGTTATCGCCGCAATGGGGGCACTCTATGGGCAGCGGCGGAAAATCTTCGGGAAACTCCTGACTTTTATTCATCTCGACCACATATACGCGCCCAGTATGCCCTGTTTTCTTAATACGTATCTCGGCCATAGATGGATTAAATTCTGCATGTTGGAAGCTGAATTTGTAGGTCTGCTTTTGCTCCGAGCGTGTCCACGGCTTATCATCCTTGGGATCACTCTTTGATGGCCAGTATATCACGTAATTCGACGCATTCTTGGCAGTCTTCGCAACGTCAGGCAAATCCTGAAGATCGGGCAAGTCGGGGAAAAGATACCAGTGCGTGTTTCGATTGTCGGGATCCGCCTTCTTGAATCCGCCGAGGAATAGATCCCCACAGGTCTGACAGAATAGAAGGTCAAGCACTCGCGCTCCGCAATCACATCGAATCCGTGGTTCGAGGTACAACTTACCGACCTTGCGATCCGTACACTGAAAGTCGGAGTGCACTTTTGGACAATTGGGGTCCGAGCATGCCCAGACACCCTGGGTATTACGGAAGAAGTAGTGAATGCGGACGGGCAGCAGAACCTTTTCCTCTTCTAATTCTGAATCCCAAATCCGCCCCTCGGCAAGTGCGAGAAGCAGCCCAGCTAGTGCATCTCGGTTTTCGATCCCAAGAAGCCTCATGCTTAAATCCGAGAAACTCCTCGCATGTAGTGTACCGCTCTTCGAATCAAGACATGCAGCCAGTAGCGCTGGCACACAGTTGACCGCTTCCAAGCACTGGGCCAAAGTACGTCGATAACCTATGTCAGACGGCGTCAGTTTCAGGTTTTCGGCCAGATAGCTGGTAGCTGGCTCCAATCCTTCTCTCTGCGCCTTTCTATGGAAATCGGTGAATAGCTTAGTATATATACTGAGCGACTGGGAGTCCTGCTCTTCCGGCAAAGCGCGCTTACCGGGGATAATATCGAATTGATTGGGTGGGGCAGCGAAGAATTGGCTGATATACTCCCTCCCTTTATCATCATCTTCAATAGAGGCACTAGCCGCTATGAATCGAATCTGATTAGGTCTATCGAGTAAACCAAGTCGCAACAATAGGTTCCTAAGTAGGAGCGCTACTTCTGTGCCTGGCGTTCCTCGGTACGTATGCAACTCATCGACGACAAGGGTAAAAACGTGGCTGGGATCTTCCTCAAGCCATTTTCTGGTCTGCTCGAACATCTGCCTTTCGTTGTCCCGCATCAACATGATGTTGAGCATACTGTAGTTGGTAATCAAGATATCGGGAGGGTCATTTTGCATATCCCAGCGCGCGAGCATCTCCGAACCATCCACCTGCGGGAAGAAATAACGCAGATCGGGATCGAATACCACGGCCTCGGCAGTCGCGCTGGCATTCTCGAAGAATTTTTGCAGTTCTTCACACTTCTGTGGATTAGATTCGCGGCCGGAAACAGGTGTTTTGCCAGTATACCGACCGAAGTAGATGCGATTTCCGTTCCGTTGCTCATCCAGCCATTTTCGGGCCATATCACCATCAAGGGACCTACGAAGCCGCTGCAATTGGTCTTCGACGAGAGCATTCATAGGGTATAAAATCAGCGCCCTGATCGCAGCATCGCGCGTCTCGTGATCACGTATCGGAATGCGTTTATTACCGTGCTCCCACCAACGCCATCCATCGCGCCGGGCATTGGGTCGCGGCCAAGTCTCCGCCTCTTTGAGAAGTTCGCCGATAATAGGCAGAAGGAACGCCTCAGTCTTCCCCGACCCGGTGCCGGCCGTTATCACAACGTGCCTTCCATCTTGGATAGACTTTATGGCCTGATACTGGTGTTCATATAATTGACGTTTTGCAGGGAACAGACCGTCGGCAGCGAAGTCTGCTAAGTCCGCTGATAACCCGAGTTTCTGGGTTGCTTCCTTTAATCGTTTTTTAGAAGACTTATAAGGCGGTATAAGCTCCACGTAAGGTTGACGATATATGTAACCCTCAGTTTGCAGAAGTTGATGTCGCTCCGCTACTATAGATGTATAGGTTTGCTTTGAGAAAGCTAGGCAGCGTGTTCGGGTTGAAGGCCAAGCTGCTCTTGGCAATAGCAGCCGAACAACGTCAGGACTTCTGCGGCATGGGTGGCAAAATACTGCAAAGCCTCCTCCACCGACTGGACC
>SHYO01000215.1 GCA_009692745.1 Chloroflexota bacterium | reverse complement strand
GCTGAACCAGGCGGAGCGCAGCTATCTGCATGAGGACATCGCGCGGGCGCTGGAAGCGATGTATGGGGCAGAGGTGGGCACGGTGGCGGTGCTGCTGGCCTGGCATTACACCGAGGCCGGGCTGCTGACGCCGGCCCGCACCTACCTGCACCAGGCGGGGATGCAGGCCAGCGCCAGCGCCGCCTATGCCCTGGCGGCCAGCTACTTCAGCCAGGCGCTGGCGCTGACGGGAGAGGCGGAAGGCGAGCTGCGCTTTGACCTGCTGTTGGCGCGTGAGGAGGCCTATTACGTTGACGGACAGCGCGAGGCGGAGCGGGCCGACCTGGATACCCTGGAGACGTTAGCCGCCACCCTGGCTGACCCACGGCGCCAGAGTGATGCCGCTTTGCGCCGGGCGCGCTATGCAGTGAATATCAGCGGTGAGTATGGCAGGGGTGCGGCGGCGGCGCAGCAGGCGCTGGCTGCTGCCGAACGAAGTTCGGGAGCCGATAGCGGCGGCGATGTGGCGCGACAGGCGGCCGCCCGGCGCTGGTGGGGCGAAGCGCTATGGCGGCAGGGGGAGTACGCGGCGGCGCAGGCACAGTTAGGCACGGCGGTTAGCCAGGCGCGCCAGGCTGGGGATGTGCAGATGGAAGCGGAGGCGCTGCGTAACCTTGGTATAGCTACAATGTTGAGCGGCGATGCGCCAACCGCAATCTCCCTCTCCCAGGAGGCACTGGCGCTGAGCCGCCGGATAGGGGATCGGCATGGTGAAAGTCGCAATCTCAACAACCTGGGCTATGCGGTGATAGCGCAGGGCTCGTACGAGCAAGCCCGGCGCTACCTGGAGGAAGGGTTGCAGGTGGCCCGCCGGGCCGGCTTGCGCGAAGGTGAGGTGTTTGTCCTGGGTAACCTGGCAACCGTCGCCCTGCACTTGGGTGACTACCCGCAGGCTGAAGTCTACGCCGCCCAGGAGCTACAGCTCAGCCGGGAAGTTGAACTTCGCGCGCTAGAGGCAGAAGCGCTGACGACTCTGGGTAGGGCCCACCTGCATATGGACCAGGTCGCTACCGGCCTGGAACAGGTGCGCGCCGGTCTGAGCACTCTTCAAGAAATGGGCCATTGGGAGGGCGAACCGATCGCACTGCTCGCCCTGGGGGAGGCGCTGCGGCGCCTGGGGCAGGCGGCTGACGCCCAGGCGATCTACCGCGAAACCCTCGAAAAGGCGCAGGCGCACGCCGACCTGGGTGTGACGCTCTTTGCCCTGGCGGGCCTGGCGGCCACGGCGCTGGACCTGGCCGCCCCGGCCCAGGCGGGCGAGCAGGCGCTGGCGCTGCTGGCACTCCTCCCCAGGCAGGAAGTGCGCTACGATCTGGCGGCGCCGGCAGGTCTATACCTGGCCGGCTACCGCGGGCTGGCGGCCGTGGCGGATGAGCGGGCGCTGGCGGTGCTGCAAGCCGGCTATCGGCTCCTGATGGACACTGCCGCCAAGATTGAGTCGGAAGCGCTGCGCCGCAGCTTCCTGGAGAACGTGCCCGCCAACCGGGAGCTGGTCGCCGCCTGCGCCCAGCGCTTTCCGGACGGTGTACCGGACGCGCCGGTGGACCTGGCGGCGCTCTTCCCGCCCCCGGTCGCATCCCCTATTACAGCCGAACCGGCCGTCGTCGAGACAGCGCCGGCGGAGCCGGAGGTGGCTCCGGGGAGTACCACGGGCGAGATGCCGGCGCAGGTGGTCAACGGGCAGGTGGGGGGTCCCGTGGCTGACCCCATTGCCGCGCCTCCTGGGGCCTCCGCACCGGCAAGACCCGTCACACCACCCTCTGCCCCCGCTCCCGCTCTGCCGCCGGTTCCGGTGGCGAAGGCTGCATCAGTCCAGGTAGATTTGAGCGGGGCCGGCCTGGCAGGCGCGCTATTGAATGCGAAAAACCTGGCCGGTTGGCGGCTGGCTGGCGCCGACCTCAGCCGGGCCCAGTTGCGGGCCGCTGACTTGCAGCACGCCGACCTGCGCGGCGCCAACTTGCGTGAGGCCGACCTGCGGGGCGCCGATCTAACCGGGGTCCTTTACGACGAACAAACCTTATGGCCGGAGGACCTGCCGCCCCGGCTGGGAGCTCTCTAATCCAAATTGCCCTGATTCCATTTGCCTCCCCGCCGCGCATTATGGTAAGATAGTCGATCACTTATCCAGCGCCCAGGAGCTGTCCTTTGCCAGCCACCATCACCCCCCAGGAGTTCGTCGCCAAGTGGAAACACGCCGCCGTGAATGAGCGGGCGGCCACCTGGGAACTGGTGCGGCTGCGGGATAACTGGCTCAACCCGCCCGGCGCCAGCGAAGCCGATCTGAAGAAGCGCACCCTGACCAACCTCTACAACCAACGCCCCGCCTGGCTGGACATGGCCCACCGCAAGCTGGACGCCGCCGTCTTTGCCGCCTACGGCTGGCCGGCGGACTTGGGGGACGAGGAGATCCTGGCGCGGCTGCTGGCGCTGAATTTGGCGTGGGCGGCGGGGCAGGGAGGGAGCGTATGAGGAGGGTGCAGCGCAAATTTCTGCTATAATAGAGTCAGTCGATATGGAGTGTGATGGCTTCCCCCTCTTCAAGCGGGGTGAAATTTATGAACAGCGGTAGGATACCGGTGCGTCCGTATTTTGTTGAACAATCCTGAGAAGTTAAACGCGAGACACATCTATGCAATTACCCAACCGCGAAAATGCCTACGTTCCCTTACAAAAATTGTCGGATTATCTTCTTTCAGAAACTCATGCGGTAGGCAAATCGAAAGCAAGATACTTCCGTTCACTCGGATTCCATGAAGAGAATATCAGCCTGTTAGAACAGGGACTATTAGCAATTGCTCGGACCGATACAGTGAGGGAGGCTATATCAACTTCCTATGGGACTAAATATGTGATGGACGGTGGTTTGAAAACGCCTGACGGTGTCATAGTAAGCATAAGAACTATCTGGATTAGTGAATACCAAACAGATGCCCCGCGCTTTGTCACTGCCTATCCCATAAGAGCAACGGGTGTGGAAGGAGTCCTACTATAATGCATGAGCTAGATTCTGTTGTCCTGATCCGCGATATTGAGGCGTATGACTTGAGACACGGAGATGTGGGGGCAATTGTTCACGTCTACCGGGACAGCCTGGCTTTTGAAGTTGAATTTGTCACGGGAGAAGGGGAAACTGTAGCCGTGATAACGCTATCCGCCGAAGATATTCGTCCTATGGGGCCTTCGGAGATTTTGCATGTGCGGGAGTTTGCACCTGCATAAACGGAGATAACTAGGCACCTGGGTTTTGCCGCCCTGGTGCTCCTAAACGAAAGCGAGGTTTCACTATGAGCTTTACCATACCCCAGCCTGAGCAACCCGGCATAAGTGTGCTGGTTGCCTTGTTCCAACACAATACCTGGGCCAGTCTGAAATTGCTGGATTTCTGCGCAGGCTTGAGCGATGAGCAGTTAGATGCGACCGCCGCAGGCACGTATGGCTCTATACGCGATACGCTGCTGCATCTGGTCCGTGCGGAGGTGGGCTATGTCAGGCACGTCAACGGCAAGCAGCCGCAGAATCCGCCGCCCAGGGACCAGTTTCCGGGTTTTGAGGTGCTTCGTGAAGCGGTGCGATGGACAGGCGATGAGCTGTTACAGGTGTCCCTTGCAGCGCGTGCTGATACTATGGTCACGCAGCGCCATCCAAAGGCGATCGAACAGTACAAACTCACCGACCTGATGGTTCAGGCGGTCAGCCATTCAATAGAACACCGGGAGCAGGTGTCAAACATCATCACGCAACTCGGCCTGGAGCCGCCCGACATGAGCGGCTGGCAATGGATGGATGAAAAGGGCGAGCTATGGGTGATAGATCAACCGGCGGCAGAATAAGTTTGAGGATCTTCGGATGCTCTTCCAATACCTGGACTATCCAGTTGCTCACATGGCTATCTATAATATTTCATCAGATGTTGGATCATTTCTGCTGGTCATAGACTTCGCGCTTAAAGATTAAGATTTCTTCCTTGGTTGGTTTGGAAAAATTGGATAACTCAAGCTGGTCAACGGTTATTATGCCTACTGGTTTATTACATCCGGCCTCGACAAGAGTTTGAAAGGCGGTCGTGAATTTCTCGCCAACAAACAAGGGCCTGGTGGATTTTGGGGCATCAACACAGAAGCAGAAGAGTACACCCTCGATCTTTGGAGATGCTGCTGAACGGATAGCTTTGACAAGTTGCCTTGCCCAATTACCAATCGTCGGGCCGTGGTCGAATTCAATAGCTATGATAGCAGTAGGTGTTCGGATCACGCCATCTGGCAAGTTCCAAAAGCGCTGGCCCCCTCGATTATATGATTCAAATACATGAATGCCGTACTGCCACACATCCCTGCCGGTTTCGGTTTTTTCAAGAAAGAGCCTGGTGCCAGGCACGAAGCATGGTTCTGCCTTGCTGACGATTCTGGACAACTTCCTCTGAACTGCCTGATCCCACAGTTCCAATTTGTGGGATGGTTCTTCAATTCTGAGGACATAAACCACCTCATTAGCAAACTGAAAGGCTTGGCCGATAGCATTACGAAATTTCGCGCCGGTTCCGTCTGAGAAAAGGAATTTGAGGGCCGATAGATTTGAGCCACTTTCGTCCAGTGGGAGACCAAAAAGCCTAAGGTCAGTCACAGGTTATACCGGATTGAAAGAAGGTGGAAAGGCCATTTAATAGATTCCAATATCAATACCTTCGCCGATTTTGGTGAAGGTATTACTCTTACTAACCTTTATCCCCAGGGCAAGAAGTTGGCATCATGGGCAAATGTGCCGCCACAAACGGGCGGCCACAGCAATCTGGCTCGCCGGTGTATTCGGCCAGTGACTTGCCAGGTATTGAATATCCCGAATATCGATCCGCCCGTCGGCAACCACATCATAGGGCTGGATATTGCAACTGCCCAACGGGGCTGGACCATCGACGACGCTGGTGTTTCCAGTCCGGTCGCTGTTATAGACCTGGTAGTAGTACACAGTGGCCGGTTCCAGTCCAGCCAGGGTAACCTCATGTTGTTCGACATAAAGCAGATCGCTTACTGCGTGAGGGTAAATCCCCGGTGCTGTCCCAAAGAGAACCGTGCTATTGGCATATTCATCAGTGGTCCAGGAAATTTTGTAACTGGTATCTGTAATTTGAGTGGCCGAAATTGAATTCGTGATCTGTGGGGGAGTATTGTCTTTGATCAGAACGACCGGATAGCTTAGCGAATAAGCCTGATTCGAATTGGCGTATTGGATAACCACACGATCAGAAACCTCACTCAATAGGGTTTGGAACAGCCCAGGTATGGTCACTAAGTTGTAGAGACGGTTACTATTGGCATACTGAAAGATAATCCTGCTGGCTGTCTGTTCCAATAGCGTCTGGAAAGCCGCCGGCACCGCCGCCAAGTCGTAGAGTTGGTTACTGTTGGCATACTGGAAAGAAATCCGATCCGCCACCTGGCCGAAGAGATTTTGCAAGGGGGCAGGTACACTTACCAATTGGTATACGCGGATACTGTTGGCATATTGGATAGTAAAATGGGTACCGACACCTGCAGCAGTATCGGACAGGTTCTGTGAGACGATGACCGGTAATTCTAGAGTTGAATCAGCGTTTCTCACAATGATACCATTTTCCCCGGTAGCATGGGATCGAGACACCAGAAGGAGAGAGATTATCGCTACAGCTAATATTATGCTGCGTGTTTTCATTACGGTTCCCGATATGTCAACGCGAGGCCGGCAAATCCAGCTAAATCATAGTTATAAAGGTGAACTGTGTGGAAAGTATCAAGTAACAATTGAGAACTCGTTAGAGTTCCCTGCGACGTCGTGAACTCCCCACAATTCTGACTTTTAATTGTAATATCATCGTAACTGCTCAGGTATAAAGTAGGTTGAATGGTAAAATTGTCAAAATCATAAAAGTCAGGCAAAATAGGGGCATGAAACCAGTCCATATACCCAGCCGCGACGAAGTGCATAGCGCCTATCAGGCAGGTGAAGCAGAGGTTGTCACCTT
>SHYO01000031.1 GCA_009692745.1 Chloroflexota bacterium | reverse complement strand
GGTGACAACCTCTGCTTCACCTGCCTGATAGGCGCTATGCACTTCGTCGCGGCTGGGTATATGCACTGGTTTCATGCCCCTATTTTGCCTGACTTTTATGATTTTGACAATTTTACCATTCAACCTACTTTATACCTGAGCAGTTACGAAATTTTACCGTATAAATCATGACCAAAACCGGGTGCAACGCGCCGGAGGAGCATATTTATGAGAATCGAAACCTTAGCCGAGGGCTTTGTCCACCGCTGCGAGACAGCCGGTCACGGTTCCGCCGCCGGGGGAGCGCGCCTGGCTGTTACCGGCGACGGTGAAATCCTGTGCAGCTTTGTCCTTTCGTCGGGGCTGGGCATCAATGATTTCGCCACCACATTGGCGCGCTCCCGCGATAACGGCCAGACCTGGTCCCTGCAAGGTTCTGTGTGGCCGGCATTGGAAGAGAAATATTCCATTTTCTGTTCAATTAGCCGGGCGCCCGGCGGCCAGCTCTTCCTCTCCGGGGAACGAACCCCCATCGATACACCGGGCGAGACGTTCTGGTCCGATGTTACCCAGGGCCTGAAGCAGAATGAGCTGGTCTGGTCCCGTACATCCGATAATGGCCTGACCTGGACGAGCCCGCAGGTGATCCCGATGCCCATCCCCGGCGCAGCCGAAGTGCCGGGCGCGCTATGGGTAACCCGCACTGGTCGCTGGCTGGTGCCTTATTCTCCGTATAACAGCTTCGACCCTGATCTGGTAGTCGACCGTAACCAGGTAGTCGTGGTCTACAGCGACGACCAGGGTCGGACCTGGCATCATGCCTCGATGATCCGCTTTCCCGACCAACACTCCAGCGCCGCCGAAGCCTGGGTAGTTGAGCTGGCAAATGGTCACCTGCTCGGCACTTGCTGGCATATGAACCAGGCCGATGGCAGCGACCATCCCAATGCTTACGCCATCTCCCTGGATGGCGGCGCCACCTGGCAGCCCACCGGTTCTACCGGCATCATGGGGCAATCCACCTCACTGACGCCGCTGCCCGATGGGCGAGCGCTCTTCGTCTACAACCAGCGCCGCCACGGGGAAGTAGGCGTCTGGATGGCGGTAGTCCAGCCAACCGCTACAGATTTCGGCATCCAGGCGAACCAGGTCATCTGGCGCGCTCAAACCGCCACCCAAAGTGGTTCTGAAGGTGAACACCACCAGTGGACCGATTTCTCCTTCGGCGAGCCTCACGTAGCCCTGCTGCCCGATGGCACGCTGCTATTGGTCTTGTGGTGTAGTCAGCCCTCCGGCACGGGGATTCGCTATGCCCGGCTGAAGTTGATTGAGGGATAAACATTGTATAATTTCTTTCCCCACCTTGGTGGATACCTGGATTTAGCAGAAAAGCGGCGCCGCTTGATCCATTTCCATTTCGTGGAGATGGATATTATGGAAATGCTGGCCGGTTGGTCCGAGAGCATGGTCTATATCCCTGTGCGAGCGGGGGTAGGAGAGCACATTTGGGAGCAGGCCTTGCATGTCGACCAGATGGCCTGGGCCTTACGCAACCTCAAGGCCAACCGCCGCTGGCTAGGCAGCCAGTCTCCCTCGGATGAATTTATACACCTGCTGGAGAAAATCTGGCAAACGGCCGATCCGCTTTTGCGCCTGGTGGGGGTCTATCGCGTGCTGAAACCCCACCTTATAGCTGCATACCAGGCCTATATCGATGGCACCGACCACCTGGCCGACCAATTTTCCGTGCGGGTACTGCTAGCCTGTATCACTGATCACCAACGCCATATCACCTGGGGTAATACCATGATTGCGCACCTGGCAACGCAAGCTCCGGCGCGCCACCAGGAAGCGTTACAGTGGCAACATACTCTGGAAAGCGAGCTGGTGCAGGTAGGGGGTATCTTATCGGAGGGTGAATCGACGCTACATCTGCCCTTTGCAGGTTGGCCCGAGACCGCAGCCGCGACAGCCTCTACCGGCGATGATCAGGGACCTCCGCCATCTAAGGGGTACACCTATCGGAAGGGCTTTACCAACCAGGGAAGTGTAGAACTGGCTTGGGATTCCCGCTTCCGCTATGCCACCACCCCCGACGATTTGCCCCACCCACCACCCCGCACGCCTGAGGCGCTGGTGGTCACGCTGCATGGGCTATTTCATGGCGAATGCCAGACGGTAGACCGCATGGGATGGATCCTGGTAGATTTTCCTGAGCTCCCCTGGGAATTGCGCAAAGATATAGCGCAGCAGGCATGGGAAGAAGCGCGGCACATCATGATCGTGGCCCAGCTCACCGAGGGATTGGGCGGGCATCTGGGCCAATATCCTTTCCCGCCGTATTGGGGCCGCCTGCGCCGCGACCATCACCATCCCGTGGCGCACCTGGTAATCGGGAATATCATTGGTGAAGCGGGGGCCTCCGCTCTGACTTACGATGCTTTAGAGTATTCACAGGGATGGGGCAATGATTGGCTGCGTCGCGGCCTGGAGCATCTGGGAGCGGACGAGGTGGTCCACATTGGCTTCGGCCGCAAATGGGCCAGGCACCTGATCCATACGGATCGTGAGGCATACGGGGCAGCCGGCCTGGCCAAGGCCAAAACCATGGTGGATATTATGGATAGCGCCAGGGTGGCCAAAGGATTTCCCACCAGTACACCGGCCGATTGGCAGCAGGTGGAACAGGTCTTTGCCCGCCTGGGTGAGGAGAATTCTGAGGCTTAACCTGTTTTTTCTTGCCCAGGACGATAGAGTGTGATATGCTTTTTATAGTAAAAGCATAGATTGAGGAGTAGCGTGTGTCGCAGCAGAAGCATGTAGTTATCGCTATGAGCGGCGGTGTAGATAGTTCGGTAGCAGCAGCTTTGTTGGTCCGGCAAGGATACCAGGTTACCGGCCTGATGATGCGCCTATGGTCTGAAGATACCGTGGGCGCAGAGAACCGCTGCTGCTCATTAGAAGCGGTGGAAGACGCGCGGCGCGTGGCACACCAGCTAGATATTCCGTTCTATCTGATAAATGCGGAAAAGCCTTTTAAGCAGCATGTGGTGGATCTATTTACAGAGGAATACGCAGCCGGGCTGACACCCAACCCTTGCCTGTCTTGTAATCGCCATATCCGCTTTACCTTTCTCATTAACAAGGCGTTGGCCTTGGGCGCAGATTATTTAGCAACCGGCCATTATGCGCGGGTAGCCGTGGGCGATCATGGCAATTACCAGCTTCTACGCGGTGTAGACAGCCACAAGGACCAATCCTATGTCTTACACATGCTAACCCAGGCCCATTTGCCGCATGTCCTCTTTCCGGTGGGCGAGTACAACAAGCCGCAAATCCGCCAGCTAGCCCGCGATTTCGACCTGCCGGTGGCTGAGAAAAGCGAGAGCATGGAATTATGCTTCTTAAAGGATAATAACTATCGCCGCTTCTTCGCCGAGCACCGGCCGGAGCGCGTCGTTCCGGGGCCGATCCGGCACGTGGATGGACGGATCCTGGGTGAGCACCAGGGGTTGCCCAACTATACCATTGGGCAGCGCAAAGGGCTGGGCATCGCTTATCATGAGCCTTTATATGTGCTGCAGCTCGAAGGCGTAAATAATACCCTGGTCGTTGGGCCGGAGCATTTGTTGGGACAGCAGGGTCTGCTCGCCAGGCAGGTCTCCTGGGTCGAGGGCGTACCAGAAGGCCCCATCCAGGCTCAAGTCAAGATACGCGCTAAAGCAGCCGATGCCCTCGCCTGGGTAGAGCCATTGCCCGGCGGGTTGGCGCGCGTCAGGTTTGATCAACCGCAGCGGGCCATTGCCCCTGGTCAGGGCGCGGTATTCTATGACGGGGATGTCGTGCTGGGGGGCGGTATTATTCAAAAGATTGAACAGGTTGAGCCGGAGGTCGCATGAGCCTTTCTCCTCCTATCGTATTATCGGCGCTGCTATCGGCATTGTATGCGTCCTGCTTCCATCTCTTTTGGGGGCGGCATATCTCAGAATTGGGCATCTTTGCCCTGGGTGGGATTGTGGGTTTTGCCATAGGCCATTTTATCTTCGCCGGTATAAATATAGGCGTCGGATGGTTGGGAGAAGTCCAGGTTTTGGGCGGCACGTTGGGCTCCTGGTCGGCGCTGTTTATGATGCGCTTCGTACTTTTACATAGATAGGTGATTTCAAGGCCAACAGGGGAAGCAGGCAGCTCTTTTCCTTTGTATTAGCCACTTTGGTTTGCTAATGAGAGGGGGAATTCCCATGGCGGAACGATATATTACCGGTACTAATAACCCTGCGAATACCATGCTGGACGAGCGGGCCGCGGTTGAAGCTCGTATCAGAAGCCGGTTGCCGGCATTATCCCAGGCCGCGCTGCAACAACTAGATCTTTTTACAACCCAGATGGCAGCCGGACAGGCGGAAGCTGAAGCCAACCAGGCGCGGAACGATCCGCCGGTCTATACCCGGCGCCAAATGCTCGCTGGGGCGGCCGCCGGTATGGTTTTGCTCACCGCTACCGGTGTCGGGACAGCACGTCTGGGCTTTGGTTTGGGCGAGAAAAAAGGGCAGATTGAGCAACTAGGGGAGTTAGGCCATTTGCGCGACCTGGTCAGGCTATATGGCAAATTGGATAGCCTGGACTTGGATGATGTCCTGGCTGCAGGGTTGCGTGCCATCTCCTTTGCTATATCAGCCCTGATCGTGGGAGCGCATTTATTGGCAGCCGGCGCCCAACTGGTGCGTAATGGCCTGGCGGCGGTGGAACAGGCGATTCCGGTGTTGGTGGCAGGGTTGCGGGCGGCTGAGGAAGTGCTGCAGAACGTGGAAAAGCAGTTGGGCCAATTGGGAGATTTGTTGGGCAGAACGGCCAATACCGTCCGGCCCCTCACGGATGCCCTGGGCGGCTTCTTCCGCGAAATCATCAGTCACATCCCCGGCGCCGGTCCCCATATCCTGGCGACCATCGACCACCTTTCGGGGATGATTAGTGCGCTACCGGGTGCCTTGGGCCAGTTGAAAGACAACTTGCTCGCTCCCTTGCATGCCGGGCTGCTCTCTCAGGGCGAAACCGGGCTGCAGCGCAGCCTGATCGATCCTTTACACACCAAGTTACTAAAACCTCTTGATGATTATATTGTCCAGGTTAACACTTTGGATAGCCAGTGGCAGCAGAATATGATGCTGCCGGTCAACAACATTCTAACCCAGCGCGCTACCTTGCGTAACCAGATTGCCGAGCTGCACTCATCCGGCTGGGGACAGGTCTAGACCCCACGGCGGTGGCTATTCATGCTCGCCGGCGGTGCGCTCTTTTTTCTCCAGCTCATCCAGTAAGAGATTGACCACTTCCGCATCCTCTTCGTGTAAATAGTACAGATGGTTCAACATAAGGGATCTACGACCCCTGCCAGGATAGGAGTGCGGGAAGTTTTGCCCCGTTTTCCCATCCTGGCAGGGGATGGTATACTGGGTTTCGATCAACGACATCCCTTGCCTACCGCGGTAGAAAGGAGCTGACCTTGCGAAGATCACGGCCCGGAGAGAAAGTTGTCTTTTCTACCGACCCCGAGGAGGAAAAAACAAAACCAGAAAAGCCGGCGCAACGTGTCCCTCCGCAACAACAAACGGTATATCTGTCCCGCGACCGCAAAAACCGGGGCGGGAAGACGGTCACACTCATCTCCGGCCTGCAGCTCTCCGAGGCGGAGTTGAAATCCCTGACGAAAGATCTCAAGGCCCGCTGCGGCGCAGGGGGCACCCTCAAAGATGGCAACATCGAAATCCAGGGAGACCACCGGGAGAAGTTGGGAGAAGTGCTGGCCGGGATGGGATATAAGGTGAAGTTTGCCGGTGGGTAATCTGTAGCTGGATGTTTACCATTGCCGTTAAGTTGACTGGGAAGGGTATTCAGCTATAGTATTTGTCGTTCCCCGAAACTGGCCTCCTCAAAAAGGCAATGGCAGTCAGAGCCGGAAATAAGGAGTAAAAGATGCGCAGCCCCCATGAAATCGTGTTCACGGTCAAGACCTGGGAGGGAAACTACTATTCAAAAGACATACCGGGGGGAGTAGAGAGCACACCGGTCGTGGGAACGATTTATACCATTGGCGCCGATGGCAGCAATTTGAGACAGGTGGTGCAGTTGGGCCAGAATTGCGATTTCCCCCATTTCAGTCCAGATGGCCGGTGGATCTACTTCCAATCGAATGTAACGGGTCGCTCCCATGTTTACCGCTGTAGACTCGACGGCAGCGAGGTTGCGAATTTGACGGCCGGCGACCCGCTGGGATCCCAATGGAAGGATGCTTACGGCTTTGGCCTGTCGCAAAATGGCAAGGTGCTGGTATATACGGTCCATGACGGGATGGTGGGACACGTAGCCCTGGCACGTGCCGATGGCTCTGACCATTACCTGCTCGCGCCCGACCTGGGCTACATTTACATGTCTGCGCTGAGCCCAGATGGCAACCGGGTAGTTTTTTCTGGACCGGATGCCGGGTATCGCCTCAAAATAATGGGCCTGCCAGAGGGCGCCCCGCTGGCCTTGACCCCCGACCATCCGGAGTCTTTTGTGCCGCAATTTACGCCGGATGGCCGGCAAATCATCTTTTTCCGGCGCGATGGGGATGTCTATTCCGTAGATGTTGATGGCCAGCATCTGCGCCGGTTGACCACCGGCAATGGCTACGTCCGGTTCAAGCTTTCGGACCAAGATCGGCACGGTTCCAGCGACGCGCCGGATATATCTCCCGACGGCCGGCGCATCGCCATGATTGCCCTGCGCGGTGGGGTAGCCAATGTGTGGGTGATGAACCTGGACGGCACAGCACAGCGGCAGATCACGTTCCGCAACAGCCCCTGTGGTCGTGTCCAATGGAGCCCGGATGGGAATATGCTGGCCTTTGTCTCCTTCGAAGGCCCCTTCCCCCAACTGTTCGTGGTGGATGTGGACGGGGGGGAGCCACGCCGTTTAACAGATTTCGCGGGAGCTGTTTACTTCCTCGATTGGTAGTGGACCTGATTGGCATATGCAACCAGAAGATCAATTTCTTTATCTATCTACCCGGCAGAAGTTGACGGCAGCGCACACCGCAGCGTTAATAGCGCTGAGCCGGGCGCACGATCTACAGTGGCAGACCATCTATGCTATAGCTGAAGAACAGGGCGTAGCGCCGTTAATACATACGCATCTTGCTTCCCCGCAGCTTGGCCAGGCGCTACCCATTCCCCAAAACGTGAGGGATGCTTTCAAAACCAAATACATGCGAAATGTGTTCGTAAATCGGCAGATGGGCGCAGCGATGCGCGAGGCGCTGCAGCTCTTGCAAGAGAAATCTATTGACGTAATGATCGTCAAAGGGGAAGCGCTGAACTACCTGGTATACGAGCGGCCCTGGTATATGGAAACCGGCGACATTGACCTGGTTGTCAGAAATCGGCCAGACGAAATCGATCCTCAAATACTAGACAAGGTTCTATTAATATTCTTGAAATTCAATCTGCGGAATACGCGATTTAAACGGCATATTGAAGTCGACTATGTGCTGCACCACGACTTTACGATGAATGGGATCTTGCCCATCGATGGGGCAAGAGTCTGGCGCGAGGCGACCAAGGTGCGCTTGCACGAGCATGAGGTCTTTGTCATGTCTCCCGAAGATATGCTGTTAGCCGCTGTCATCAATAGCTGCCGGAAACGCTTTTTCAAGCTGAAATCTTTATGTGATATCGCTGAAATCATCCGCAAGTATCCTCAGTTAGACTGGGATAAATTTGCTACTAGGGCACGAGACTATCACTGCAACAACATCGCCCTGACGGCGTTGCTGCTAACAGATTTGACCTTGGGATGCGAGCTGCCGGAAAATGCGTTGAATGCCCTGCAGGTCCATCCGGTGCGCAGCCGGGTCATCCGCCAACTCGTGGGATTACTATACCGGCTCAGCTCGCTTTCTCGTATGGCCGTACGCACGAAACGCACCTTTTGGCAGCGGGAGTTGAGCTGGTCTTTGCTCTTAACGTACGCCACCTACTCCTGGCGCCAGGTGCCGGCCAAGATAATCTCCATCTACAGGGCTAGCAAAATGCAGAAAACCCCTTTATCTACCTTGCTTTATGAAAAAGGAGAGCGATGATTTCCATGGAGCACCCCAGGGTAAACTATGCCAAAGTCGTGTGTGAGACAATTGATGGAGAAGTGATACTGGTCAACATGGGCAACGGCTGCTACTATAGCCTGGTGGACGTAGCGGCAGCTATTTGGGCTTGCATAGAGCAAGAGGTTCCACTGGAAATGATCGCAACCACCCTGGTAGATAAATACACCGGCAATACAGCGGCTATAACCGAAACGGTCCAGGGTTTTATAGCGGAGCTATACGCAGAGGGGCTGATCATCCAGGGTAAGAATGGGGTAGCTGCCAAACCCACCGGTAGACCAGCGGATGGCGCTACTATGGCACTAGCAGAGAAGCCCCTTTTCGCAGTTCCCGAGCTGCATAAATATACCGATATGCAAGATCTCCTCTGGTTAGATCCCATCCACGAGGTAGACGAAGCTGGTTGGCCCAATATTAATAAAGCGGCGCTGGAGAATAATGATTGAATCGGATGCGCTGCAAATAAACTTACCTGGGCCATCTGGAGAAGAGGACCAGCCGCCCGGCGCATTTTTTGAGAAGATACATCATATTTTTCAAAAGATTGCCGACCGGGCGGGAGGGACCACGGATCGTTTTTATACTATCGGCGGGCGCATAGTGTGCTTACGTTTTGCCGGTGCAGCGCTGGCGGCCTGCTTTACGCCCGCCCTGGACCACCTGACCACGGATCCCGTTTCCGCACCGGACCTGACGGTCTGCTTCTGGGATTCTGACTCGACGGGACAGCTGCTGCCGTCCACCCCCTGGTCTGCAGATGATTATGGGCCTCAAGGTGAAATCCACCTTTATAACACCAGCCGGTTCTACATGGTATATCAATTGGGATTTGATGCCCTACACATGGTAGACAGAAGCCGGAATCTGGCGATTTACTGGACGGAGTCCACGCAGCGGGTACCCTATTGGGAGCGGAGCTTTCCCCTGCGTATCATCCTACACGGGTGGCTGCGCCACCAGCCGTTTCAGTTGATCCATGCCGGCGCGGTAGGCCGGCCAGAAGGGGGCGTGCTGATTGCCGGGAAAAGCGGCTCCGGCAAGTCTACGACGACGCTCAGTTGCCTGGATTCTGCGCTGCTATGGGCCGGGGATGATTATGTACTGGTGCAGCTAGACCCCGAGCCGTATGTATACAGCTTGTACGGTACGGCTAAGTTGGAGAACGATAACATGTACCGCTTCCCGGATTTGCACCCGGCTATCAGCAATCCACACCGGCTGGAAAAGGAGAAGGCCCTGATCTACCTCAACCGGCACTATCCCGCCAAGATGATCCGGGGATTCCCCATCCGAGCCATTCTGCTGCCGCGAATTTCGGGTAATCGGGATACCCGGATATTCAAAGCCGGGCCGATGGCTGGCCTGGCAGCCATGGCCCCGACCACCATTCTCCATTTACCGGCCGGTGGACAAGCTGCTCTGCAAAAGATGAGCCGGTTAGCCAAAGAGGTGCCTACTTATATCCTGGAAGCTGGCACAGACCTGGCTCAAATTCCGGCAGCCATTGCCGGTCTGTTGGCGCAAGGCGCGCTATGAATCCGCCAGACCAAGACAGCCAATCTCTGGTGAGTGTCATCGTTCCGGTGTTTAACGGCGTCCAATTTTTGCCGGAAGCCGTGGACAGCATCCGGGCGCAAAATTATCACCCCCTGGAAATCATCATCGTCGACGACGGATCGACAGATGATACGGCCCGGGCGGCCGCCGGTTTGGGGCCGGATGTGCGCTACTTGTACAAAACCAACGGCGGGCCATCCTCGGCGCGCAACGCTGGCCTGGTCGTAGCCAAAGGCGCATTTATGGCCTTCCTGGATGCCGATGACCTATGGCCGGCAGATAAATTGCAAATCCAAGTTGGACGGTTACTCGCCGCCCCGGAATTGGAGGTGGTGCTGGGTCGCATACAATATGTGCTGCTGCCGGGGGCACAGGAACCTCAAATACACCTATCTGAGGATGACAACAGCCTGGTTTTTATCCACCTGGGAAGTGGCGTCTTCCGCAAGTCCGCCTTCGACAAGGTAGGGAATTTTGATGAAACCCTGCGCTTCAGTGAGGATCACGATTGGTTCCTGCGGGCCAGGGAAGCCGGTATTGGCATGGTAATTCTCAAACGCATTACGTTGCACTACCGCCTGCATACAGGTAATATGACGCGGGAGAAGAAGATCCAGGACTTATACCTAACGAATGTTCTGAAAAAATCGCTGGACCGCCGCCGGAAAAACCAGGGGAATTCTTACTCCCTTCCCAAATTCACCGATTATTTGGAGGAGTAGAAGTATAACGCCAGAGGTAGAATGAAAAACATGGCAGCATTGTTGGCAAGTGTAATTATCCCGGTGTATAACGGTGAGAAATACCTGGCCGAAGCGCTGCAAAGTATTCTTGACCAGAATTACCGTCCCATAGACGTGATTGTGGTAGACGATGGCTCTACGGACCGCAGCGCCGCTATCGTGCAGCAGTTTTCCGGTGTACGGTATATCTACCAGTCGAACCAGGGAGTGGCAGTCGCCCGCAACGTGGGTTTGGCGGCGGCATGGGGCGCGATCATCACCTTTTTAGACCAGAACGATATCTGGATACCGCGCAAGTTAGAGATCCAGGTGCAACACCTGCGCCAGCACCCGGAGGTGGATGGCGTGGTGGGAAAAGCCGAAAGGGACTTGCATTTCATGGCAGCAAGTAAACTCCGTTCCACCCATCGTCCTCGTATCAGTGCCATCATTCCCATTTACAATGGTGAGCGTTACCTGGCAGAAGCCATTCAGAGCGCCTTAGACCAAACGTATGCTGTGGCCGAGGTGATCGTGGTAGATGACGGGTCGACCGACGATGCGGTCCTGGTAGCGCAACAATTTCCGCCTCCGGTACGTACCATACAACAGCCTCATGCCGGGGCAAGCGCGGCGCGCAACCGGGGCGTCCAAGAGTCAAGGGAAGAGTACCTGGCTTTTCTGGACGCCGATGATATCTGGCTGCCCGATAAGCTGGCCCTGCAAATAGCGGCCTTCGCCGCCAATCCTGCGCCCGACATGGTATTCGGCTATGTGCAACAGTTTCATAGTCCCGACCTCGATCCACTGCTGAAGGCCAGGATCGTTTGTCCCGCCGAGCCGGCGGCGGGCATACTACCCTCTACGATGATGACCAGCCGCGAAGCTTTTTTGCGCGTAGGATTTTTTGATGATACCGTCATGACCGGAGAACTGCTCGATTGGTATCTGCGGGCCACGGAATTGGGCCTAAGGACAGCGATGTTACCTGAAGTGGTACTGCGGCGCCGTTTGCACGCGGGCAACCACGGACGCGTGCAGCGAGATTCCAGGAAGGACTTCGCCCGGGTCCTGAAATCTGCCCTGGACCGGAGGCGGAGTGGCAACGGGTAACCTGGCAGCGAGGCAGCAGGAACTGCTCTTTCAAGCAGCCTTTTTACCCGGCAGCCGGGCTGTCGCAGCCTGGCAGACCTGGCTGTCGCTTAGCAACATCGATACTATGGACGGCACGAGCAGCCGCTTGCTGCCGCAGCTCTATCGCAATTTGCTGGCCGCTGGCGCAGATGATCCTTTAATGGGGAAGATCAAAGGGTTTTACCGGTACACCTGGACCAAGAACCAGGTATGGCTGCAGCAAGCCGAGATAATCACGGCAGCCTTAAGCCGAGCCGGTGTAGAGACCGTTGCGCTGGGCAATCTGGCCATAGCGTTGCTATGGCAGGAAAACCTGGGTTGCTGGCCTATCAAACACCTCGATATACTGGTACGGCAGGAAATGGTGACCCTGGCCGCCCAGGTAATAAGTCGATTAGGTTGGAGGCCCAGGTTCCGGCTGGCGGGTACGTTCGGAGAGAACGGCATCGGCATGGTAAAAAAGAACGAGATACGGCATATCTATTGGTTCGGGAATACATCCGGAGAAACCGTATGTCTCTATCGCCGTCCCCTGCCGGTTTTATGGTCTGCCGCCAACGGCGACGACTTCTGGAGCGGCGCCCTCACCACCCAGGTACAGCAGGTCACCCTACGCTTTCCAGACCCGGCAGGGCAATTATTACTTTTATTGAGCCCTGATGGGACATCCGAACATAGGTCTAGATTCCAGCGGGCAGCCAGCACAATGATGGTGCTGACCCAGACTCAACATACCATCGACTGGACCCGCCTGCTCAGCATGGCGCGGCGATATCACCTGGCGCTGCCATTAAACGATACCTTACAGTACGTGCAGCGTCTACTGCACACCCCGGCGCCGGCAGTGGTTATGGCAGAGATCCAATCCCTGGCGGCGCAACCCCGCGAGAGAGTAATTTATCTGTTACGGACGCAAGCGATAGCCTGGTGGCATAGGTGGCGCAGGCGGGGGACAAGATAAAATCTTGTCCAACAAATAGGTCGCTTAGGGTCAGGGCTAGGAGGTGACCTGCGGCTCACGCATGATAGCATCGGCCATGCGGGACACGCGGACCATTGGGGATAAGTCGTGGACCCGCACGATGTCAGCGCCGTGGGCGATAGCGATAGCTACCGTGGCCGCCGTCCCTTCCAGACGCCCATCTACCTCCAGGCCCAGCACCTGGCCGATGAAACCTTTACGGGAGGTGCCAATCAGGATAGGCCGTCCCAGGTGGCGCAACCGGGCCAGATCGCGCAGGATCTCCAGGTTTCCGGCAGGGGTATTGCCAAAGCCGATGCCGGGGTCCAGGATGATATGCTCTTCTGCCACACCGGCGCGCCTGGCCAGCGCCATGCTCTCCTGCAAATCCCGCAGCACGCGCTCTATCAACCCGGTTTCGGGCCGGTTATCCGCAGCGGAAGCATAGTTCCAGGCAGCCTGAGCTGAGGGGCGCGCATTACGTGTGATTACCAGGTAGGCGCCGGTTTCAGCAGCTACATGGGCAATTTCCGGCTCCATGCGTAATCCCCAGACATCGTTGATGATGGTGGCGCCGGCGGCAACTGCCGCACGGGCCACACCAGCTTTATAAGTATCTACCGATAGGGGGACGTGCAGCTCACGGGCCAGGCGCGTGATCGCTGGGATCACCCGGGCCATTTCCTCCTCCGCTGCCACAGGAGCCGCGCCGGGGCGGGTAGATTCGCCGCCCACATCTAGCAAGTCTGCGCCAGCATAGACGTACGCCTGGGCCTGTGCCGCAGCCCGATCGAGGTTGGACCCCAGGCCATCGCCGGAAAAGGAATCAGGCGTCATGTTTAGGATACCCATAACATAGGTGCGCCGGCCCCAGGCAAACATCAGGGCATCCCTGCTACGCCGCCCAGCCAATTTTCCAGGGCGGTGTGGCTTTCCAGAGGAGCGCCGCTGCGGATTTCGTGGCGTAACTCTGCCAGTGTGCCATGCCAGCCGGCGGTGATATCATGGGCATGGATAGATTCGTCATTGACCTGGTTGACATGCAGGTAGGCGCCGTCTGGCAGATGGGGATAGTAGGTATAGACTTGACTGAGTACCTCACGGATTACGTCTTCGGCAAAGCGCGGCCGGCGATGCGCCTGCAGCACGGCCAACAGCTCGTCGGGACGCTTCAGGGACTCGCCGGTGGAGGCGCTCTGAGCCCCGGCAGCCAAATCGATAAGCTGACCTACTGTGGGAGGATTATCCGTGCCAATCAAGAGCCTGGTACGGCTGCGCTGGCTGTGGCTGGCCAGCGGCACTATTTCCAGGATCCGGGCAGCTTCTGCGGCGCCATAGCCTGTTTCCCGCAGGCGCCGGCGCGCCAATTCTCGCACCAATCCTTGAGCGCAGGGGCAGGCCGTCATGCCGGTAATCTCCACGCCTAACAAACTATGCACCACATTGCCGGTCGCCTGGGCCTCACCGATGAGGGTACAGAAGTCGCCGGGCAAGTGCCCCGCAGAGCTTTTAGGATAGCGGGACGCCAGGGAAACGCGGGCCACCTGGGCGCCCTGGCGCCGGGCGACATCGCGGGCAATGGCCGCAGCCAGCCGATCTATGCCGAACTCGCCGCGGGACTGGGTTAGTATGGCATCAATCGTCCCCCCAAAGCGGGAGGCATGGATGCCGCGCTGCCCGGCTGCCAGGGAAACTTGCAGATCGATACGGGTGTGACAAAGGACCGGAGGTGTTTCTTCATTACGGGAGGGCAAAAGTATCATACGCTCCAGCCCCTTTACCCCCACCTCTGCCAGGCTGATGGGGAAGGCCGGCAATTGCGCCTGGACGTCCTGCCGGGTAAGCTCAATGAGCTGCCAGCGTTCCCGCCGCACGCCGGATGTATCCACCTCCGCCAGCAGTTGGGCGATGGTCCGGCCACTACGCGGCTCAACCAGGTCCGCTGCGATCTCGGCAAGGGGCACCAGCACGAAGGCGCGTTCTGCCAGCCGGGGATGGGGAATGGACAACTCAGCGGTCTCCAGCACCAGGTCATTGAAAAGGAGTATATCGATATCGATCAGCCGTGGGCCGTAGCGAACCGTAGGCTGCCGGCCCATCGCCGCTTCGATCTCTTTGAGGGTGACCAGCAGGTCACCAGGCGCCAGAGAAGTGCGTAAGACCAGAGCCAGATTAAGAAAAGCAGGTTGGTTCGTGAAGCCAACAGGTTCGGTTTCGTATACGGAGGAGAGCTGACCTACTTCACCGATTTCATTCAAACGCTCGACGGCTTCCAGCAGATTCCAGTCCCGGTCGCCCAGGTTGCTACCCAGTCCCAGAAAAACCCGGTTGAAGCCGCTCATGGGGCCACCTGCGCCCCAGGCACAGGCGGACCCAGGGAAGCGATACTGATAAGGTCCAGGGAATCTTCAGCTTCACCGGTATCCCAGGCGCGCCGATAACGGGCGGATTGGCCGAAGGATTCCTCGACTTCGACTTCGATAGCTGTGAGGTTGGTGACCTGGGCCAGGCGCGGCTCATGGCGTAAGCGCCCGGCCAGGTAGCGCGCCAGCATTTCCGCCGTAGTATTGGGCAGCGGCAGCAGCACCACGTCTTCCTGCGGGAAGCGGTAGGTACGGCCTTTGAAGCGCACGATGAGGCCATCCCCATCGGGCTGCAAGTCCAGGTGGGTATTCCGGGCTGGGAGTATTAGCCTATGGTCAAGGGTATCACAGAGGGCTTTACCGATACGCTTCAGGGTGACAAAATCGAAAACGTAATGGTTATCATCGAGTGTACCCTCCAGGGTAATGGCCATGCGGTAGTTGTGGCCGTGGAGCGACTCGCATAGCCCGCCATAGGTGATGAAGTGGGCGGAACAGAAGACAAGGTAATCTTTAGTGACGTGAACGGAAAACATGGTTATCCCCTTCCAATAGCGATCTCGAAAATTTTACACCAGTTTCCCTGTGCCACCAAGCAAGCCGGGCACCCACACAGGGGTGCCCCTACCGTAGGGGCGGCCCTATGTGGCCGCCCATAGCATCCCTACCCAACGTGGCCGCCGGTGCCCCCTATGTGGCCGCCCGTGGCCGCTCCATCAGAGATCTATAGATCTCGGCTGCCGCATCGGTTTCTTAAGCATAGGTAATCCGTTACATCTCCAGGAATATTGTGGAAAGGATATGGGTTTTGACCAAGAGTCTCTTTTTTGCTATAAAGAAGGGAATGTCTAAATTACGCTGCTTGATCGCCAGCCTGGTGCTGGTTTTGGCCTTATCACCGGTAACGTCCTTGGAAGCCGCAGCTCCGCCTCCCTCTGATTTTGTGCCAGGGCGGTTAGTGGTAAAGGTAAAAGGGGCAGAAGGCAACCACTTGCAAGCAGAGACCCTCTGGGCCAGGTATGATTTAACCCCATTACGGCGCCTGTCTCTCACCGGAGCCAGCCTGGTCAGTGTACCCCTCGGTCAGGAGCTGGAAATCCTGGCCCACTTACGCCAGGATACCAGCGTCGAGTATGCCGAGCCCGACTATCACATCTATGGCCCGGCAAACACACAAAGATATACACCGCTGCCGCTAGAAGCCAACCTCCAAGAGCCAGTGCAACCGGTAGAGCCCAACGATTATTTCTATTTTCTACAGTGGGCCCCGTTAAAGATCGGCGCGCAGCAGGTGTGGCCCTATACCACCGGTGGACAGGATATTGTGGTAGCTATCCTGTCCACCGGCATCCTACCGCTGCATAATGAATTTCGAAACCGGATTGTGCCGGGGTGGGATTTTGTCAACAATGATGATAATCCCGTCGAGGAAGGGATACGGTACCCTGGCACATTCCAGGCTGGCCTGGCCCTGGCCCGCGGCAATAACCTGGATGGGATCGCGGGAGTATCCTGGAATTCGGGGATTATGCCGGTGCGCATCCTGGATGAGAACGGCGAGGGCAGTTACAGTACCCTGGTCGAAGGGCTTTATTACGCGGCGGTCAATGGCGCCCATGTGATCCTGGTCAGCGCTGCGGGGTATCATGAGTCCCAAGATTTGGATGTGGCCATCGCACGGGTACGAGCACGAACCGATGCCGTTATCATCGCCCCGGTGGGAGATTGCGGCAGAGGCCCCAGCCCGGATTATCCCGCCTGCCCGCCGGATAATGCGCCGGCCTACCCGGCGGCCAATCAGAATGTGATCGGGGTCTCTGCTACCGGGGTAGATGATAGGTGGCAAGATATCTCCGGCTCCGGTCACCAGGTCAAGATTTCTGCGCCAGGGGGAGCCAATATTGTATCGACCTGGGGCAACGAACGCCCATACTACGGCTACTATTTGTGGCCTACCAGTTCGACCTTTAATGCAGCGGCCCATATGGCAGGCGTAGTCAGCCTGATATATGCAGTAGGGGGTAAACCCTGGTATGCGGGCTGTAATTGCCTGCCCACGCTCAGTCCGTTGGATATAGAGGGGATCTTACGGCGTAGCTCCACCGACCTGGGAGAGCCGGGGTGGGATCCCCACTATGGCTGGGGGCGGATTGATGCCTTGAAAGCTATCATGCAAACGCCTCACCGGCTGTCGTTCGCTGAGAAGGATCTCGCTTTTACGGCGGATTTTCCCAGTTCCGACGAAAAGATCTGTAGGTTGTTACATAACCCATATACTTCGGCCTCCACCTGGGGAATCCAATCCGATCCCACAGCCAAATGGCTATCCGTGGAACAGCCTGATAACGCCCCCCCCTCCCCGTCCCCATCATGGAGCCGGGTATGTGTCTCACCCAAATTCGTTAAAGCACCCGGGGCCTACACTGCCACGCTGGTAGCTACCAATCTGATGCCCTTACGAGATGAGCGACAGACTGAAGTCCATATTCCGGTGAAGTTTGTGGCGATAACCCGGCGAGCCAGTCTTTACCTGCCCTGGATCGGAAAATAGCCACAGCGATTACACAAGGAAAGGGAGTTGCTTTATAATATGACGATGCATAACCTCTCCACGGAGCAAATTAGAACGGCGTTTCAGGCGTTGGGGCTACAGGCCGGTGATATCGTTTTTGTGCATAGCTCGTTACGCAGCATTGGCACCGTGGATGGCGGGGCTGCGGCAGTAGTGGATGCGCTTTTGGATATCCTGGGTCCTGCAGGAACATTGGCCGTCCCAACATTCATTTTTTCCCACGGGAAGAGCACCAGCCCGGTTTTGGACCCGGTGCATGACGCCTCTGAGATGGGAATCATTACCGAAACCGTCCGTACCAGACCTGGGGCGCGGCGTAGCTATCATCTGCTCCATTCTGTGGCCGCCCTGGGCGCCAAAGCAGCGGAGATCACCTCCCGGCATGGGCCCTCGGCATGGGCTGCAGATGGACCGTTCTGGAAATTCTATGAGATGGGGGCAAAGATCATGTTGTTAGGGGTACCATACCTGCGCTGTACCTATTTCCATATGCTGGAACAAATGGTACAGGTTCCCTATCGCTGGTGGCGCGATGTTGAAGGCAAGATTCATTACCCGGATGGCTCAGAAGGTCCGCTGTTGACCCGGATTTTTTACCCCAAACCCAATTTTCCCGGCAACGATTTTAACAAATTGGGGGCAATCTTGGAAGCCCGGGGGTTGGTATGCCGGGGAGGGGTGGGAAACGCCGTGACCCGTATCTTCAGCGCCCGCGCCGCACTGGAAACCGGTCTGGAGGAATACCGGAAGGACCCTAACCTATTTGTCAGGGATGATGGGAATTTCACTGCATTGCAGGATGGCGTGCTGGCCGAAGAGCTGGACAGCGAAAAATCCGTTTTCGATCCGGCGCTAATCTATCCTAGATCAGGCCCCAAATCGCCCTTGCCCAGCCCATTTTAGGCAGAGTCTTTTTGTAGGTGCGGTTTTCAACCGCACGTTTTCTAAGACGGACAATTTGCCAAAATTGTCCAACTAGCCGATAGTTCACAGCAGCCCAATTACTTCAGGGAGTATAACACATGGATAAAACGGTCTTTAAATGGAGTGATGTAGAGCCCAAGGGTATGGGGGCCACCGGCCTATGGTCGGAATGTTTACGGGTAGGCGATATGGTGTTTATGGCGGGGCAGACGGCCTGGGATCTGGAAGGGAATTTGTTAGGCATTGGAAATCCGGGGATACAGGCGCGCACAGCCTGCGCCAACATCAAGGGCCTGTTGGAACAGGCAGGAGCGACTCTCTCCGATGTGGTCAAGATAACGGTGTATGTCACCGACGTAGCTTTCCGCCCCCAGGTGTACGCGGAAATCACTAAAGCCTTTGGGGGGCGCTGCCCCTGCAGCACCGGCGTGGTAGTACAGGGATTGGCCCGGCCAGAGCTGTTGGTAGAGATCGATGCCATCGCGGTGATAGCCAAGGCAACTGACGGAAAATAGGTATTTACCAGACAACCCAATTCTTTCCAGGAGGATGCTGTGAGCGAAATAGGAATAAAGAAAAGTGAGCTAGACACGCCGGTGCTGTGGGTAGATCTAGATCTTTTAGAGAGCAATATTGCTGCCCTGGCGAAACATTTCAAAAATGCCGGTATACAATGGCGGCCGCATACGAAAGGCAACAAAGTACCGGCGATTGCCCACATGGCGATCAATGCCGGCGCTATTGGGGTCACCTGTGCCAAGCTCGGCGAAGCCGAAGTCATGGCAGCGGCGGGGATCAAGGATATCTTGATCGCCAACGAGATTGTCGGGCAACAAAAGATCGCCAGGTTGGTGAACCTCTGCCGCCGCACTGACGTCAAGGTAGCGGTAGATAGTGCCGAAAACGCGGTGGAGATGGGCGCAGCCGCCCTGGATAAAGGGGTAGAGGTGGGAGTGTTGGTGGAGTTGGACACAGGCATGCACCGCAGCGGTGTCCAACCCGGCGCACCTGCCGTGGCTCTCTCCCGCTTGGTACACCAGACGCCCGGTCTGCGTTACCTGGGCCTGATGGCCTGGGAAGGGCATGCTTCGGTGGATGAGAGCCTGCCCTGGAAACACGCCGAGATTGAGAAATCCGTCAATCTACTAACAGATAGCGTGGCGATGTGTCGTGAAGCCGGCCTGCCGGTGAGCATTGTCAGCGGCGGCGGCAGTGGCACATACCTGGTAACGCCCTTCATTGCCGGCGTTACCGAAATACAGGCCGGTGGCGCGATCTTCAGCGATGTCTCTTACCATCAGTGGGGGGTGAAATCCGAGCCCTGCCTCTTTGTGCGAGCCAGAGTTACCAGCCGGCCTACATCCGACCGGCTTATTTTTGACAGCGGCTTTAAGACATTACCCGACTGGGCTGGCAAACCCAAGCCTTTGGGGCTGCCCCGTATCACGAGCATAGGCATGTCGGCAGAACATTGCACGGTAATCCTGGAGGCACCTAACGATACCATAAAAGTTGGCGATACCTACGACTTCATGATCGGTTACGGCGATGCCACCGTCTTCTTGCACGACCAGATGTACGGGATTCGCAACAATATCGTGGAAGTCGTCTGGGATATTCAGGGGCGCGGGAAGCTGCGCTAGAGGGATCTGTAGATAAATTCTGGAACTGCAGGGCGAGGTCACCTCGCCCCTACGTTTCTATTTAAGAAGCCTGGCAGCGGTAGCCCGCTCCATTTGCAGCAGGCGGCGCTTGAAATCCAACCCACCGCCATAGCCCCGTAGCGCGCCATCGCTGCCCAGCAAGCGATGGCAAGGGATGATGACAGGAATGGGGTTGCGCGCATTGGCCAACCCCACGGCCCGCGCCGCTCGAGGGCGTCCGGCCTGGCGCGCTACCGCGCTATATGTGCGCGTCTCGCCATAGGGTACCTGGCATACCAAGTTCCAGACCTGGCGCATAAATGGCGAGGCATATCCCAGGTCTAGCGGGGCATTGAAGGCGACCGGCTCCCCGGCGAAGTATTGCTGCAACTGCTCCACCACATCCCAGGGATCTGCAGGAACCCCCACCGCATCAGGCCATTCCAAACGCTGCCGCGCCTCAGCCTCCTCCTTGGTAGAGGTGGGATAGCTGAAAGCTCGTAAACCGCGCGGGCCGAACAGCACCCCAGCAAAACCCCAACTGGTGGTCATGACAGCAAAATGCAGCCCGGCCGAGGGGAGATTTAGAGCGGCCATTCTTCTCCCACCGTACGTGCTAAAGCTTCACGAATTGTCCGAGAATCGATATAAAAACCGGTTGTGCGAAGCATTTGAATTATCTCTGCAGCCGAAGAGATTAGACCCTTTTGTTTAGCCATTATAATCACTGCCACAGTGCCCTTGACAGAAATATTGAGACTTCGGGCGCACTTACGGGCAGTGGCATCATCGAGAATTGCAGTCCACCCATACATAGCTAGAGCAAAAGAAAGAACTGCCGTTTCGCCCGCCCCTAGACCCCAGGCCAAAACATCTGCAGGTGGATCTGGTGTATCCACAATAGAAACCTTGTCCATGTCAACCAACTGTCGCGCACGGTCCTCTTTAGATCCAGCTTGAATTTCGGAAGCCACCGCACGAGGTATAGCTATCTGATCGGGCAAAGCCAGTAGAAGATCTTCACGACCAATACGTGCCAGTACAATCAACGGCGAGGCATTAGAAATCCAGATCTCAGCCACCTGAGACTTCTCTTACGATCTCATCGGCATCATACTGAAATGGTGTCACATCAAATCGCACTAAGGCTGCTAAGAAATCAGATCTAGAGAGACCAGCCACTTCCGCTGCTTTCGATTGGGAGATTATGCCCATTTCGTACCATTTGGCCGCTGCAGCTAGGCGCATCTCCCGCACAAAACTATCCGGATCCTCTCTTAAAGCAGCGAAGACACCCTGAGGCAATTCAATTGAGACCATTACATTTCCCATCATCATCCTCGACAACACTATTTAAGAATAACCGAACAGACCAGTAACTCGGTTTACTATGCCTATTAGAAAGTATGACCTGATTTTTCCAAAATGCCAACCCCACTATTAACCTATCAACTCTTTTCCGGCTTGCAATACCGGTCGAACCAGGTCAGCAGCCGCTCCTGGTTGTCGATGCGGTGGCGCGGCTCGCCGGAGCGGGTCATCTCGTGCCCTTCACGCGGGTAGCGCACAAATTCCACGGTGCCGCCGTTGCGCCGGATGCTAGTGTAGAGCTGCTCCGCATCGCTGATGGGCACGCGGTAATCCAGCTCAGCATGGGAGATGAACAAAGGGGTCCGGATCTTGTGCGCATAGGCCAGGGGAGAGTGGTGCCACAGCTTTTCGTCCATTTCCCAAGGATTCCCGTCGAATTCCAGCTCGACCAATTCAAAAGCATCGGTCACCCCGTAGAAAGCTCGTAAATGATAGACCCCGCGCAGGGCGGCGGCGCAGGCAAAGCGCTGGTCATGGCCGATAATCCAGACAGTCATATAACCACCGTAGGAACCTCCTGTGATAGCCATACGGGCGGGATCGATAAATCCCCGAGCGCCGAGATAATCAACGCCGGACAGAATATCGTCCATCTCGGCTTCGCCCCAATTGCCATGAATCGCATCCTGAAAGGTTGAGCCGTACCCTTCAGATCCGCGTGGATTACAATAGAAAACCACATAACCGGCGGCGGCAAAAGCTTGGTGGTCGTGCCAGATGCTGCGGAAGCTGGGACCCCACATGACATGGGGGCCGCCGTGAATGTTAACGATTAAGGGGTATCTCCGGCCGGGGTCGAAATCCGGTGGTTTGATGATCCAGCCCTGGATACCCCAACCGTCGGCAGCCTGGTAATGGATGGCCTCCACCGGCGCTACGGCATGGCGCGACAGGTACCGGCCGTGCAGATCGGTAAGCTGCCGTTCCACCCCTTCCGGCGTGGCATAAATCAGCTCGCAGGGATTCTGCGGGGTAGAAAGCGCGAAGACCAGGGCGCTGTTGGCAGCGACATCAAAGCACAGCACCTGGTGCGTGCCGCCAATCACGGTAGAGGTCTCACCCCCCAGGCCGGCGCGGAGCAGATAGGTGTCGCCTTCGCTGTTGACCAGGGTATACAGCGCACGGCTGTCCGCGCTCCAGCGAAAATCGCCCACATTCCGGTCCAGGTAGCCGGTGACAGAGCGCACCTTGGCAGCGCCTGGCGCCATGCCGGGAACCGGTAGGGGCCGGATAACGAGCTCATTAGCCATGCCCAAGGGCAGGGTTTCATCAACACGGGTGTAGGCTACCCAGTGCCCGTCGGGAGAGGGTTTGGCCAGATCGACGGTAAAACCGGGGTCGTCCAGCACGGTGACATGGCCATCTGCCGCAGCGATATGGACCGCGTCGGTATAGAGAAAAACGCTGTCCTGTTTGGGCAGGCGCTGCCGGATGGCAATAATTGCCTGGCCATCAGGGGTCCAGTAGGGCATGGCAAAATCCACCTCCCCACCGGTCAACCGGAGTGGCACGGACGCCTCTTCCAGTTCCCCTGCCAGGTCCAGCTCCAGAACATAAACCTGAGCATAACGGTCGTCCAGGTAGCTGGTGCCGGCCCGGTAGGGCAAGCGATTGATAACGAGGGGGTCACGACGCAGCGCCTCCTCATGCTCCCGCTGCTCTTTGAGGCGCTTCGCTTCCCACTTGTCGCTGGGCGCCGGGGCCGATTCACCCTTATCTTCTTGCGCCTGCTCGGCAAGGTTCACACTGGACAGGAAAACCACGCCTTTGCCGTCGGGGCGCCATTCAGGGCTGCCGGCCCCCTGGAACATGCTGGTGATGGCGCGGGCTTCGCCGCCGTCGGTAGGTATAATATAAAGCTGGGGCGGGTCATCGCTGCGGGCGCCCACGAAGAGCAGATATTTGCCATCCGGGCTAAAACGGGGGTGCTGGTCCGCTTTAGCGCCAAAAGTGAATGGGCGGGGCGGCTGCGCTGCGTCTACCCGCGCCAGCCAGATCGAACGGCGGTTGTTGTTTTCGACCTGCTGCGGAGTAGCGAGCACATAGGCCAGGAAGCGCCCATCCGGGCTGAAGCAGACCTCATCAATCCATTTCAGTTGGTAGACATCCTGGGGTTTAACCGGTTCCAGGTGCGATGGCATAATGGTGTGGACTCCTTCGACTATCCGGTTGTGGACGTTGGTAGGTGATCAGGTTGACAAGCTATCAAGTTGCCGGCTGATGTTGCAATAGGGGGTAGTATACGTCTGTTTGGGGTGAGAGGACAAATTTCGCCAGGGCAACCTGGGAGCGCCTCCGAACGAGGTTTGGGCAGCATCTCCCTCGCTTCGGGGGCGGTCCCCGGAATCTCTGCCCGGTGGAGAGGTTAGCTGATCCTCTCCACCGGGCGGGCGCTGCGACCTTAGCGGCTAAATAACTTCAGCACGAGAGGCAGCAGCGTTTTGAAGCTCAATGCCTGTGGGACACACCTGGCCCGGTCGGCAGGGAAGGTAATAGCATCCAGCCCCAGGTCGAGGGCAGCAGGTTTGAAAGCCTGCACCAAATCCTTGTTGCGATAGACGATAGCTCCGCCGAGGGCCAACAAGTCGCCATCGGTGAAGTGCAGCGCCGGCGACAAGGGATCATGGTAGGTGATCTCGGTGGAGAAGCGCACGCTGTTCCGGTCGCCGTTGCAGCTCACCGCGAAGGCATCCACCCCAAAATCCACCCCACGGGCGGGAATACCGGCGGGCACGCTGGGCGGCAGCAAATCCGCCTGGTGCACCATCACAACACCCGTCTGCGCCGACAGAATATCCCCGTCCAGGAAGATCGGCGTGTGATTGGGTGTGCGGGTGGTCTCCTCGGTGGAGAACCAGATATCCACATTGTAGCGCTTCAGCTCATCGCGCAAGAGCGTGGGCGGATCAAGCCAGCCGCTGCGCGACTTGCCCTTGGCAAAATCCAGGAAGGATAGGACCTTATCCTGGCTGCCAACGAATTTGACCTCATCCAGACCCACATCGAAATTTACGCCGAAAGCTGCGACGAGCGCCTTGTTCGGGATCACGGCGCCGTTGGTCAGCAGCAGATCCCCCGAGCGGAAGGCACCGTTAGGCGCGTCAATCTCCGTCGAAAAAGCTACCAGTTTCTTATCCACGTCGATGACGTCCGCTGCATCCAACCCCAGGTCGGGCAGGGCCGGCGTGCCTGCCGGGGCAAAGATGGCGGTCAAGTCACGATTCCGGGCACATACTGTGCCGCGGGGACTGAGCAAGTCCCCGTCGGAGATGAAGGGATCACCATCTGCCGGGCGCGGCCCGTTGCTTATGAAGCTCTGCTCGGTCGAGAAGCCCACGTCGGCACATTCGGCCAGGGGATTCTGCCCTTGCAAGGTGAGGGGTGCTGCTGATCTCCAGGTGAAGATCAGCAGCCCACCCAAAACCACCAGTACTGCTACACGCCCTAAGTAGGATACAAGCCCCTGGATTGGTGCAGTCCAATACAGTGCGATAACCCCTTCGAACCTACCTGGTAAGCTGAGTTTACGCATGATACCCTCTCTATTATGGCGCATAGTCGAAGAAGGTCGGGAACGAATTGGTGCGTCCCAGGTAGCCGCCGACCAGGTTGAAGCCCGAGTTGAAATAACCGATGATCGTGCGATCAACGACTGCCAAATTGGCGCCGTAGGCACAGCGTACCGGCTTATCGGGAGATACGACCAGGTCGAAGACGCTGATCCGGTGCAGATCCTCCAGGGTGGCCGGCGGGGTAGTCCCCATGTTATTGATATGCGCCGCTGCCGGCACGGCATCGTAGAAGTGTACCGGCGTGTAGTAGTGCCAGCCGTAGAGGTCGCCGCCGATGGACAGTTGATAGTACCAGAAGTTGTCGTCGTGGAAAGTGCCCTGGATCATAATCGGCATGTCGGCAGTGCTGTAAGTGGGGCAAGAGCCACCAGGGATGCTCAGGCCGCTGACCGTCGGCGCTTTGTTGTCGAGCTGGACGAAGTGGTCGTCGGCCTCGCGAGACATCACGCCGCCGGTGGTTTCAAATTCCAGCCACACCCGGTAGAGAGCATTGGCATCCAGCGAACCGGGGCCGCCTCCCAACTCAAAAGTATACCAGTCGGTCAGGAAGACACTGTCACAGCTCCCATTGATCTGGTGCCACCTGACCGCATCGTACCAGCCGTTGGCATCGGAAGACCAGGGCTGGCGGCTGCAGCCGATAAAGCTCGGTTGGAAAACCTTCCAACCCCTGCCCGGCGTTACGGCAATACCCGTGCCCACTCCAGGCCCGTCGCTGGCCTTGCGGAAGACCACGCGGAAGCGCTTAACGTCTTCGCAGATCACGCCCCAGAAACCGACATGGTCGCCGTGGGGATGTTGGGTGATGCGACCGGGTTCGCTGCCGGAGGCGTTCTCCAGCATGGCCAGGCCGTCCAGGCCGAAGTCCATTTCGTTCATCTTCAGGCCGCCGTAATTAGTGATCTTGTTCTCACAAGGACCACCGCCCGGTCTAAAGAACAAGGCATCCAGGCCCAGATCCTTCGTGGCAGGACCGAAGTTCTTGATCAGATCCCAGTTGCGCAGGGCCACCGTGCCGTCGCCGTAATGCAGAATATCGCCGTCGCTGAAGGAGGTGGCACCGGTGATCGTGGGACTATAGGAGATCTCGGTGGAGAAGTAGAGGTTATCCAGGTTACCGTCACGAGATACGACGAAAGCATCGTTGCCAAAATCCACGCCACGGGCAGGAATCCCGGCCGGGATGGAAGCGGGGAAAAGGTCGGCCTGGTGTACCTTGATAACACCATCCCGCGCCGACAGGATATCCCCGTCGAGGAAGAGGAAATTATTCTGACGCCCGCGAGCGGTCTGTTCTACAGTGAACCAGATATCAATATCGTATTGCCTGAGGGTAGCCTGCAGCACGCCCCCTTCCAGCCAGGACGCGCGGCTGCGGCTCTTGGCCACTTCCAGGAAGCGCAGAATATTCTCCGGCTGGCCGATGAACTTGAGCTCGTCCAGGCCGACATTGTACGGCTTCAAATCTTGCTGGGTGAAGAACAGGAAAACCAGGGCTTCGTTAGGGATAATCGTGCCGTTGGTGGCCAGCAGGTCGCCTTCGGTAAATTTATCGTTGGGTTCATCAATCTCGGTGGAAAAAGCCACCAGGAAATGATTCGTCGCCGTGACCGGCGTTGAGGTTTCCAGGATATCCACGGCATCGAGGCCCAGGTCGGGCAAGGGAGCCCCGGTGGCGCTGTAGACCCGCGTCAGATCGGCGTTTCGGGCGCACAGGGTGCCATCGAGGGAGAGCAAATCGCCATCAGAGATCCAGGGATTGCCGTCGTAGGGCTTATTTTCACTACGGGACATAAAGCTCTGTTCGGTGGAGAAACTACCTCCCTGGCAGTGGGCCATATGCTCGCGGCTGCCCTGGGCGGCCACAAACTGGCCGGACTTGGTCGCCAGGAGTAGTAATAAACCGGCACATAGGACAAAAAAGCGCAGCGTCCTACCTGCGTTTAAAGCTTTCATAGATACCTCCTCATATTCTCCCATTCGAAACAATCGTTGATCGTCATCATTTTTGTCTGCCCTGTCACCAGGGAACATCGTTATCCGGTTGGCGCGACGCTAGCTCTCATCCATAAACCTTTGTGCTAATAATCACCTCCTCTGTTACAGCCGGTTTCCGGTAGGACCACCGGGTTCGTCCCGCGATCTATCCGATGGGTTTGGCGTGTCTCTTTCCGGCAAAGCCGGTGGTATCTGGCGCGCCACCCAGGTGCGGACGGTGCGCACCAAGACGCGCCAACCGGCAAAACGTTTGGCGCCGGCGCCGGCGCCATCTACGATCTCCCCATAGAGCAGGCGGTCGTGTTCGTCAACCACAAGGCGTAGCACGACAGTAATATAGCGTTTCGTGGCGAGTTGTTCGGCTTCGGGTTCTTGGGCCAAGGTACGACCTCATAAGACAATGGCTACACTTTATGGTATCATGCCCCTCTGAGGATTGGTCTGAGGTTTGGATGAGGTTAGAGTGAGGTTTGGATGAGGTTTTAGAACCGGAATTAAATCTCCTGGCCTAAAGAACAACTTTTGTTAAAATAGAATCTACCTTTTTCAAAGGTAAAGTTCGGCCTGTCGCCAGACGGTTTAAATTATCTCCAATATTCATGGGTTCTCCTCAAAATAAGATTTGTCCCCCTTCTAACGAGTATCCAATTGACCATAAAGTTTTCTTGCATATAGTAGTCTTGAGCCAGTTTTGAGAAATCTCTGTATTATCTGTAATGTTGTGTCAATAATAGTCCCAAACCACGACTATGGTATTATTTGAGAGCATCATCTACTATGTAATATTTATACAAATTTCTATTGAATTCATATGTGGAGGCAAAGGTAGGAACATCTCTTTGGTCCTCCTCCATCTAGAGGACCTTTGGTCATCCTATAGGAGATCCTAAATGAAACTCCCTATAATAAAGAGGTTTTTGATTGAACGATTATCTCTATATACTCAGCCAATCGAGCAAACAATGTATCCTGGCATCAATATGGTCATTGGAGGAAATGGAATTGGAAAGACAACTCTAATTAATACTGTGCTTTTTGGGTTATTTGGGAATGCCCCCTACGAAAAATTAAATGCCAAAACAGGAAGGGTTGACTCCGTAGTTCTTGTCGACAAAGAATACTTTAAAGGCAGGATAGACCCTCAAGACCAAGATTTCGCTCAAGTTATGTTAACCATAGGGATAGGTAGCTACGATATTACAGTTACTCGTGCCTTGTACCGACCCCGAATTTTGCGTCTCGAAATCCAAGACAATGAAAAGTCTAATATCCAGACATTTGATAGTAGTCAAGGTGAACTAGAAGATATATATCAGGATGCCATCCAACGACTATTAGAAATTGAACAATTTGAGCATTTTGTATTCTTAGTGTCAAATCTGCTCGTTTTTGGTGAAGAGCGAAATACCCTAGTATGGGATACAGAGATCCAAAACCGCGTTATTCGTCTAATATCCCTGGACAGAGAGTTTGATAAGAGATTCGACGATCTAAGTGAAAAAGGAACAAAATTTGATACTACTGCTCGGCATATGTCGGAAACCCGAAAAGACATTAGAAATGCTATTGATCGCTGGCTTAAACAGAAAAATGAAGCTCTTGGAGAATCGATTTTCACATCTGATGAAGAAAAAGAGAACCTTGAGATCCGTTTAGCTGAACTTCAGACTGAAATCGATAGAATTGAAGAAAAGATTGCTGAGATCAAAGTATCCTTGGAAGATGAAGTGGCACAACTCAAAACCTACAGTGCAGAGATGGATCGACTTGAGTTAACGAAAATCCCTCTTTTGGAACGCTTGGAAGAATTTGAAAAGGCATTTTACTCAAATATTTACCAGAATGTTCCTCCACAATATATAGTCACTTTGGAAGCCCTTATTAAACAAGGAACCTGCCAATTATGTGGAACAAAAGGCGTTCATCTTAAAAACCTGGGCTTAAAACTTAAAGAAGAGGGTCGTTGCATTGTTTGCCGTAGCTCCGTCAATTATTCACAAGAATCCACTTCTGGGGAAGCTGAAGATAATTTGGCAGTTGAAATAAATAAACTTCGGACTCAGATTGAAAAACTTGACTCAGATCAGAAAACCTACATACAGGCCCAGACTTCTTCGAATATTGAGATTAAGCGTATCCAGGAGACAATAACTCAGAAATCTCGTGATAAGAATCGTCTTGAGACCGAAAAAATAGACTTGAAATCCAAATTTATTACTAGTACAGAATCCGAACCATTCAGTGATCCACGAAGAGATGAATGGTTGGATAAACAAAACCGTGAGATTATAGAACTCGATTCCCAAATCGAGACTTTGTACAGAAAACGCGATGAAGCTCGATCTGAGCTTCAAATTCTTAATGATGAACTCATTCAGGTACTACATCGAATTAATGAAGAACTAACGAGACTTTTTTCTCACTTTGCCTCTCGATTCCTGGGAACAGATTGTGAATTAGTGATTTCGCAAAAGACGAAGGTGGGGAAACCTATTGCCTACATGTACCCACGATTCCATAGTAAAGATAGAGAAGGCGTTACACAGGTATCAGAGTCTCAAAGGTTTTTTCTTGATCAGGCTTTTAGAATGGCTCTGATTACATGGTTTACTCAAGCATCGGGTCAACAAACTTTTTACATTGTTGAAACTCCCGAGGGAAGCCTCGATTTAGCTTATGAGAAAAATGTTGCTGACATGTATATCGAATTCGGTAGTTATGGGCATTCAATTATAGTTACATCCAATCTAAATAGTTCGAATTTCTTAGGGGGATTATATGACCAGTTAGGAGAGAAACAAGAAAAAGAGAAACGAACGTTAGATCTTTTAAAGTATGGACGTCTTTCATCAGTTCAGAAGCAACAGAAACATCTAAAGAATTTTAATGAACGCATACATCAATTAGGGCTACCCTTCATTTGGCCCAATGAAAACGATACAGCAGGATATTAGTCAGGCACATGGCAGTTAACCGAATTTTCTTAAACGACGTACTATTTTCTCTTTATGCTTCTCATTCTTTAGGGTGGGATGGTCTAAATCGAACTGGCTTTCAGAAGACTCTCTATTTTTGTGCTACGCTTGCAGAATTGGCAGAAATCAAATGGGAATACGATTTTACCAATGCGCCGTACGGTCCTTTCAATCGAGAAATACATCAGGCCACAGATATTCTCGTTCATTATGGATATGCAAGTCTTTCTGAAATTGTAGTCCAAGCAGATTCAAAATTACGCGCCCGGTATAGAATTACGACTGATGGGGAAAATGAAACCAACCGAATTTGCCGCTTAGATCGAGAAAAGAAACGTCTAGATTGGATTACTCAAATTCTGAAAGTTCTAGATATCTACGGACAGAGGATAGTAACAAAATTAGCTTATAACGAGCCAACTTTCAGCAATATGCGAAAAGATAACCGAGGTGGAATTATAGATTTGTCATCCTCAGAAAACCGATCCTTGGAGTTATTGGAAGTTCTCTCTGATGAACTGCATCGAAAGCATTCAATCCAGCTTGATACTATGGCATCCAAATTGATCACTTACTTTGACTATCTTTCTGTTGGTGTAGGTCGAGAGGATGAGAAATAGCTTTGCTTCTTTCTGAAGAAGAACTTCATGAGCTAAATCGTATAGCTGATGAACCATTCTATTGGATCCGGAAGTATGTACCGGAAGCGAGGGATTGGGAAGAAGAATTTTACACATTAGTTGATAATATCAAGGGTATTTGGAAAGAATGTCGTATAAATAGGATAAATCTAAGTTTTGCATTGACTTGGCAAATCACTGATGATGATAGTAACCCATTGAAAATAATGGACTATTCAGAATTACAGAAAATGCAAAATTCCAATAATTCTGAGCTGATCTTTGTAATTGATATTCGAGGGAAAATAATAGATTCAATAAAAATTGATCAAGAAATCACTCATGTTTCCATAAGACATATATCTCAAATCCGTCAAATTGTGATATTCTGGATTGGACCTGAATTTCAGGTATTCTGTCAAGGGTTCACCTGGACTCCCCAAAATAAAGGGGAGGTGTTGAGAGAAATCAAATCCAAACGTCGTGAGAATTTGCTATCTATGGACGATATCAAATCGGTCATTGATACCCATTTTAATCAATACATTCTTGATGAGGCACGCGTTAACTATTGGTTTGATGGAAAGAAAAATAGCATTCTAATGCCAACTCCAGAACGCATTTTTCAGAAAAGCCTTTGGGATTTCCTTAACAGAGAGGTTGATTGTACTGCTGATCGGGAACCGATGTTCAAAGATGGGAGCCGTTGTGATATTAGAATTATCGTGGATTACTCGTCAGATTTATATTTTATTGAGATAAAATGGATCGGTCGCTCTGCCAAACGACATCCAGATAAATTGGAAATTTCTGCACAAGACCCGTTCGAATTTGATGTCGCGCGCGCTATAGATGGTGCATATCAGACTAAGAAATATATAGAAAAAAATAATTCAATTGGTTATGATCAAAGGATAAAATTAGCCGTCTATCTTGTTTATGACGCTTACCCAAATCCTGTGACTCCCATAAATTATGGATCAGAAATTAAAGAGAGTCCCTTACTGGAAATATTAGAATATCGTTTAGTTACCTTTTCTCCATCAGTGGAAACCAGAGGGATAGCTAAACGTAAAGGATTAGCATGATGGGGGAATCAATTGTATTGCATCGATTCCCAAATGCAAGAATTTATGATTTATCCCCGTACTATTCCGAATTTGTACCTTTTACAGCCAATTCTGTCTATCCTGTTCACAGATGGTATAGATTCAAAGAGGGCTTCTCAAGAGACTTAGTCCATCTAATACTCGGATCAATTAAAGATAAGGTGAATGTTTGCCTTGATCCTTTCGCAGGTAGTGGTACAACTGCCTTGGCCTGTCAAGAGATCGGCATTAAATGTTATTCTATAGAAGTTAATCCATTTCTACATCATATTTCTAGAGTAAAACTGGTCAAAGACTACAATCTGATTGGTTTTGATAAAGCGATTGAAAAAGTTAAATATAACTTCAAGAATTTTTCTGGCAAAAACTTTGATGAGCCAATTATGTCGACAATCACCGAGAGGCCCAATCTCGAGAAATGGCTTTTCTCCCGACCCGTTCTTCAGGCCATTTTGGCTCTCAGAGAGAGCACAAATGAAGTTGAGCCTATCTATGCTGACTTATTAATAGTAGTTCTGGCTTCGATTCTCACCGATATAGGAAATACTATAAAGGATGGGAAATGTGTTCGATATAAAAACGATTGGCGAGAAAATAAATTCACACGCGACGACGTTGGAATTATTTTTTTTGAAAGAGCAAAAATATTTCGCGATGACATACAATCAATTGAGAATAGTTATTCAATAACATCCGACAATGCTAACATATGTTTGGAGGGAAATGCGCTACAAAAACTTAAACTAATATCTGGAGATTCGATCGATGCAGTGATTACTTCGCCACCTTACCTTAACTCCTTCGATTATACTGACGTTTATATGCCAGAATTGTGGGCATTGGGATTTGTTAATAGTTATAAAGATGTGCGACAGATTCGCAATGAAACCGTTCGATCCCACGTTCAAGTCAGATGGAAAAGAGAGAACAATTATTTACATGACACATTAGGGTCACTTATCGCAGACGTGGTAGAAAACCCAGGGACTCTTTGGAATAGCATAATACCGGATATGATCGGCGGTTACTTTCTCGATATGCAAGAAATCTTAGGTGAGCTACAACGAGTGCTCCGTTCTAACGGAAAACTGTATCTAGTAGTCGGTACATCTTCTTACAACGAAGTATTCATTCCGACCGATTTGCTTCTGGCAGAGATTGCTGAAGATCTTGGCTTCGACTTAGAAGAGATACGAATAATGCGTAAGTTAAAGCAAAGCAAGAAGAAAGTAGAGGAAAAAGAGCAAATTTTTGCTCCAATGCGCGAATCGATGCTAATCCTTCGCAAAAAAGGAATTTAATTAACCTTAAATTACCCCGTTGCAAGGTTGATTTTACCGCTTCCTAACGAAACGGCCCAATACCCACCTGAGAATCGTGCTTCCCATCCGGCGTGACCACATCTAAAGTCTTGCCGGTGTTCCCGTCAACCAGCGCAAAGCTGGCCCACCAGTCCCCTTGTTGGGATTTGAACAGCGGCACTTCCACCTGGTCGCGTAGCTCGCCATCTTCCGGCTTCCAGCAGGTCGCCGGGTAGAGCCAGTTGAAGGGTTGTAACAGCGTGGCGGAAGTGGCTGCCTGCCGGTCGGGGGCTACCGGCACGAAGGAGAGGTAGTAGGGAGTATCCATGCGCCCTATAGGTTCCCAGTCCAGCCATGAGACGAGCACCGGTTGCGCATGCCCCTGGGCATCGGACCGCATCTCGACCTTGCCGGAGAAAGCCTTGAGCCGCACCACGTTGCCAAACACCGCATTGGCGGGCAGGATCTGCGCATCCGGCGCAGCCTCGACCTGCGCCGGTGGCACGGCGGGCGGAGGCACAAACTCAGGGTCCAACACCCGTAAACACATGTCAAATGCCGCCCGTAGTTTACCACCCATAGTGAGACTGCGTAATTGACGTTTGTAGGGAGATACCGGCCATTGCCTATGCTCCATACACAGGGCTAGCCGGATCCGCCATGCGCTTTTTCCGACCTCGTTGACAACTATGCAGTGCTTGCGGCGCCGGTGCGGTAGCCGCCTCC
>SHYO01000030.1 GCA_009692745.1 Chloroflexota bacterium | reverse complement strand
AGAACGGCAGGGCGCACTGACAAACAGCTCGGATGTAGTACCCCGTTTCTCATCCTGGATGACGCAGCTCCCTACCAGGTTAAATCGCACCTGATAGACTTCACCATGCTTACCCACAAAACCGCCGGAATATTTGTAATACGGGTCCGGCTGCCAGGGGTGGTGCTTCCAGGTGAAGGTAGAACGTGGGAAATTGATCATCGATTTTCTCCTTTTTTATTGGATAATGCCTATTTATTTGGCGCCCGCATCACCACATTTGTCGCCGGGAACGCCCACACCTCATTATAAACCGTCGGCCTGGGGCGCGCCGGGGGGTAATTGGGCGGGCGGTTATTAGGATCCGCCAGTTCATATCGGTCACGACCTACTGGCTTGTCCAACCATTCCCGCTCCGATTCTGCGGCTTCCACTTCTCGCCGCAGGATAAATTCCACGCGCTCAAAATCCGCAATTGCCACGTGGGCCAGGAAAACCCGGTCCACATCATGACCATCCCAGGTTGCCAGGTCAGGTACAATCAGAGGTCCGGTACAGACCTGGAACTCCCCGGTCGGCTCGTTCAGGTTGATCAGATTTATTGGATACTCGACCGATACGGTCAGGCCGCGCTCTACATCGCGGTAGGTGGAGCGGGCATTCAGCACATCATTTGCCAGGGTGGCCTCTACAATTTCATACCCGGTTTTCAGTTCGGTCACATCCGAGAAGGTACGGATATCGATCTTATAACTCGAAAATGTATCCGTCAACTTGGCGCGCGATACCGCTTCCTGCTCATTACTAGGCCGCCTGGCGATGCTCAGCCGATTCTCCCGGCTGAAAGCATAGCGAAACTCGCTGCTGGGCACTTGAAACAGATTCCAATAAGCGATGGTATATTCCGTACGGCAGGGTGCACTGACAAACATCTCCATCGATGTGCCCCGTTTCTCATCCTGGACGACACAGCTCGATACGAGGTTCCTTCGTCCCGGGTAGATTTCGCCGGGCTTACCCACAAATCCCCCTGGATATTTGTAGTACGGATCGCGTTTCCAAGGGCGGATTATCCTGGTGAAGGTAGAGCGTGGGAAATTGATCATCGATTTCCTCCTTTTTTATTGGATAATGCCTATTTGTTTGGCGCCCGCATCACCACATTTGTCGCCGGGAAGGCCCACACCTCGTTATAAACCGTCGGCTTGGGGCGCGCCGGGGGGTAATTGGGTGGGCGGTTATTGGGGTCTAACAACTCATACCGGTCACGATCCACCGGCTTATCCAACCATTCCCGCTCCGATTCTGCTGCTTCCACTTCCCGCCGCAGGATAAATTCCACGCGATCAAACGCCGTAATCGCTACATGGGCCAGCAAAACCCGCGTCACATCATGCCCATCCCAAGTCGCCAGGTCAGGCACAATCAGAGGTCCGGTACAGACCTGGAACTCCCCGGTCGGCTCGTTCAGGTTGATCAGATTTATTGGATACTCGACCGATACAGTCAGGCCGCGCTCTGCATCGCGGTAGGTGGAGCGGGCATTCAGCATATCGTTGGCCAGGGTGGCCGCTACAATCTCCTGCCCAGTCTTCAGCTCGGTCACATCCGAAAAGGTGCGGATATCGATTTTGTAATCCGAAAATGTATCGGTCAACTTGGCGCGTGGCGCTGTTTCCTGTTCATAGCTGGGCCGCTTTCCGATGGTCAGCCGATTTTCTCGGCTGAAGGCAAAACGGAACTCGTTACTGGGCACCTGAAATAGATTCCAGTAGGCGATGGTATATTCAGTACGGCAAGGCGCACTGACGAACAGCTCGGCTGTAGTGCCCCGTTTCTCATCCTGGATGACGCAGCTCCCTACCAGGTTAAATCGCACCTGATAAACTTCACCAGGCTTACCTACAAAGCCGGGATATTTGTAATACGGATCGGGCCGCCAATGGTTGTGCTTCCAGGTAAAGGTAGAGCGTGGGAAATTGATCATCGATTTTCTCCTTTTTTGTGGGATAATGCCTTTTGATAAGCCTGGACGTATAGTAGGGCGCTCTGATCCCAGGAATAATTCTGCACCATAGCTTTATGGATCATCTTTTCGATGTGCTGCCTGCGGTCGAAATAGGTGCTGACCGCCCAGCCGACAGCATAATAGATAGCCCGGCTGCTCGGCTCCCAAAACTTGAAACCGGTGCCCTCGCCGCTGGCTTCGTCGTACTGTTGCACGGTATCCTCCAATCCCCCGGTAGCCCTGACAATCGGCAACGTGCCGTATTTCAGGGAATATATCTGGTTCAGGCCACAGGGTTCGTACAGCGAAGGCATGATAAAGAAGTCTGAGCCGGCCTCGATCCAATGCGCCAACTCGTTATTATACCCGATAAAGCTGCCGATGCGACCCGTATATCGGGCAGGCAGCGCGCCAAAAGCAGTTTCCAAGTGCTTATCTCCGGAACCCAAAATCACAACCTGTAGCTGCATCTGGCTGACAATGTCTCCGATCGCTGCGGCCAGCAAATGCATACCTTTCTGCTCCGCCAGGCGGGTCACTATCCCCAAGATAGGAATGTCCGGGTTTACCTCCAAACCGAAGCGGCGCTGCAACGCCTCTTTACACAGGGCCTTACCGGACATATCAGAGGGCGTATACCGCGCCGGAATCAACGTATCCACCGCCGGGTTCCATTCAGTATAGTCTACACCGTTGAGAATCCCGATATAGTTCTCCCCCTTGTCATTTAAATAAGGGGCCAACCCGTAAGCATATGCCGGCGTGCGGGTCTCCTGCGCGTAGGTGGGGCTGACCGTATTCACTCTATCCGCATAAGCGATGCCCCCCTTGAGGAAGTTAATCCGGCCGTGATCCTCGAATTTATCTGCGGTAAAATTCCCCGGCTGCAGGCCTAGATAGTCATAAGATGCTGCACTGTAGACGCCCTGGTAGCCGATATTATGGATGGTCAGCAAGCTGGCCGCCCCACCCAGCACCGGATCATTCCAATGCCAGATTTTGAGATAGGCCGGGGCCAACGCCGCCTGCCAATCGTGACTATGTACAACATCTGGCGCGAAGCCTATATCGTGGCACAGTTGTAACCCCGCGCGGGTTAAAAACCCGAAGCGCCGTGGGTTATCCTGGTAATCATTGAAACTTGCGTCATTGTACAGCCCGTACCGGTCGAAATACTTGTTGGATTCAATAAAATATACCGGCACGCCATCGTTGGTCGCGGCGTGTACTGCGCACCATTCCTGGGCATTCCCCATCCATACGCCCATAGGGCTCAGGAAAGGGTGTATCATATACTTCTGCGTATTGATGGAGGCATACTTGGGCATAATCACGATCACCTCGTGACCCAAGGCGCGTAACGCTTTTGGCAAGGCTCCTACCACATCCGCCAGCCCCCCTGTTTTGGCATAAGGCGCACATTCAGAGGCAATCATCGCAATTTTAAGCCTGGAATATATCAACCTGTCACCCTGTCATTCACTTTTAAGCCGATGACACAGTACTTCGAAGGGACCTCGCTATGCTCATCTGATACAACCTGCGTTTTGCTGAAACCGGCCTCCGTCAACATATGCACCAGCTCATTCCCTGAATAGGGCTTACATTCTGCCGTTCCTACAAGCGCATCCGGGTTGGCTGGATTCCATTTGTCTTTAGGGAGGATCGTTAGCAGCACCATACCCCCCAGTTTTAGGACACGCCAGATCTGGCGCAGCGCTTCCCCCGGCTTGGGCCAGAAATAGATGGAGTGAATGCTAAAAACTTTATCAAAAGTGTCGTCCCCAAATGGCATGGTCGACACATCGCCGTAGTGCAACTGGACTATCCCGCGCTTAACCGCAACGGCATTGCGCTTGCGAGCCGCATCTACCATCGTCTCAGAGAAATCAATACCCACTATCCGCCCCTGGGTCACAACCCGGGCCAGCTCCTGAATTGCCACTCCTGCGCCGAAGCCACATTCCAGGATCCAATCGGTCGCCTTGGACTGCAAAATGGACACCGTCCACAAATTCTCCGGGTAATGATCTACCGCCATACGATTCCCGATATAGCGACCCAGCAAGCCACTCGGCCTGCGATATTGCCCGTCAATGATCTTGCCAAGCATTCCTATCATATCCTCATCCCAACCGTATCATCCACACCAGACTTTTCCTACAGAATCATCATTATACATCCTACCTGGCAATCTGGAACAATAGAAAAACCAGGTTTCACCAAGAGCAAATGCATCTCTTTCTCAGAAACCTGGCTTCTAGGGCAATCTATACACCTACTTAATTGTTAAACTTCGTATCCACCCCAGCCACGTACCGTACCCTGGTTTTTAACTACCCTCTCCCTAGCGCGCTTCCCATTTAATTGCGTCAAAGGCTACCAGGTGCGACAGGTAAGGTTCGTTGGTTACATCAGATAGAGAGACATAATCTGTCCGCGTCCCCTGGAAGTTATATGTCCCCAGGGAGACCCACTGTCCACTATTCTTTGACTGATCGACCACCCGCAGGGTATACCCGTTCCGGTGCGCTACCCAGTAATAAGCCTGGGATGTCGTTGAGAAGCGATTAGGTATGTAAACAAATACCTCATAACGTCCAGACCGCAAATTGGGATACCAGCGGGCCCAGTTGTAATCAGGCCGCGCCAGGTCATTATTCTGCGTCCAGGTAAGATGGTTGCCATAGCCTTCATTCTCACCGTGCCAGGCGGTAGGCGAACCTCCCTTGACAAAGCCCGGGCTGGTATCATCCACGATGATACTACCCTGGGGCGGCCCACCACTGATGGACCAGGAAAGCATGGCAATGGCGAACTGACCGTTCTCATAATACTCCAATTTTATCGGGACATCGCCCCCTGGCAGATAGATATCGCCCGTATAGGTCGTGGCCGCCTGGTCCTTCCAGGCATCGATCAACTCATGGTCATTGACCCACAGGCGTGCTCCGTCATCAGTGGTTACGGTAAAACGGTAATTACCTGCCGGCAGGTTAACCGTTCTGCTCCAACGTACCGAGAAACTATCGGCGCCCACAAAGCCCGGCGCCGGCGAGCCTGCACCCCAGTTGAAATTGATATCGGCGTCGTAGCGAACCAGCGCCGGACTGCCGCTGAGGGTCATATTGTTGTAATATTCACCGCGCCAACCTGTTGCCGCCGCTACGGGCTCCCAGGTCAATCTGGCAACCGCATCACCTGCGTGCTCATAATACTCGACAATCACCTGGTGTGTGCCTGCCGAGAGAGATTTGTTGTTGCTGATTGTCTGCGCCGCATGGTCATTCCAGGCATTTAGAATCTGCTCTCCATCCACCCACATGCGGATACCATCGTCGCTGGTAGCCGTAAACCGGTACGTGTTGGCCGCCATTTCAATCTGGCGCGTCCAGCGGACGGAAAAATTATCGGCATTCACCACGCCGGGGGCCGGTGCGCTATTGCCCCAATTGTAATCAACATTCGCATCGTCCCGCACTAATACCGGCGCGCCGCTCAAAACGGTATTATTGTAATACTCACCGCGCCAATTGTTGATGCTGGTCGATGCCGGTTCCCAGGTGAGCCTGGCTACTGCATCGCCGATATTTTCATAATAGTCCACCTGTACCAGGTGATGCCCGACTCCCATGTTCATTTGGGCCGTCGAGGTTGTCGCCGGGTGGTCATTCCATAGATTGATAATCAACTCCCCATCTACCCACACGCGGATGCCGTCATCGCTCACCGCCGTAAAGCGGTAGGCGCCGGGCGACACGTCGATATAGCGTGTCCAGCGAGCTGAAAACCGGTCGGCGCTAACGCTGGGATCTGGCGCACCCACTCCCCAGCTATGGTCGAGGCTGCCTTCAGCCCGTTGCAGTACGGCAGATCCCGCAAACGTCATGTTGTTCCAATAGGTGGCCTGCCAGTTATCATCCATGTGCTGCCCGGTGACCGGCGCTTGGGCCAGCACAGTGCCGCCCGCTAAAAAGATGAACAGCAGACTTGCTACAACGAGACCCATATAAAACCGCGTTCTTCCTAACATTGCTCACCTCCACAATTCTACCCCACAACTAGCCAGAGCTATCAGAGTGGCTCTCTCTTTGAATTTTACGCCCGTTTTTTATATGACCTTATTCACCATGACGTCCAGAATGTGTGTTATGTTCCCATTTTCCGGAAGCACTACCTGGTTTTTATTATAAGCTGTTGCCGGACGTCCACATGTGAATATTCTAACCGCCGAGGCATACCTGTTGCAGCTCTCGTACCACCGCATCTACAGCGGAGTGGACCAGAGGAGAGAGGGGGATGCCCAAAGAAGTGTCTGCAGGTTGGATCCCCAAAAGGGCAACTTCACAGCCGATTTCGGAAACCAAATAGGTAGCGAGGATGTACGGGGGGAGCGTATGTGTGGATGCGCTTAGCCCGCTGGTCTCCTGCCATAGGAGCCATTGCACGCTCCCCGGCAGCGCATCCATTTGAGCCGCATCGATGAGCAGCACCAAATCGGGTCCAAAGTGACGTAAAGGGCCGGTGAAATTTTCCGGGGCAGAACCGGCATTGATCACCAGGGTTGCCATGTTTCCCTGCGGGCGAAGTATATCCCGCAAGGCAGCGGCCAGTTGGCGTGCCACACAGACCCCGGCTGCGTCATCCCCGCGCATCTCCTGCCCTATTCCTATAATTGCAACCCTGGCGGGGCGATCAGGCTTTCTCAGGCGTGACAGCGTCTGCCGGAATGAGTTTACCCACGAGGGCGGCAATATCTTCCTCTCTTCCATAGCTGATGGTGAACGGCTCCTTTTTTAGAGCGGCCAACTCCCAATCATTGTTTGACATCTGCAGACATTTAAACCGGCAGCTCTGTACACATTGGGCGCAAAAGGCACACCGGTCGATGTGATAGCGCAGTACGAAGCGCTTATTGGCTTTATCCAGGGTAATTAGCTCGATGGCCTGGGCCGGACAATCCTTGCTGCACATACCGCAGCCAGAGCACTTTTCCTGGTTCCAGATCAAATGACCGCGCAAACGCTGTGGTGCAGCGCGGCGCTCGAAGGGATACTTTTCCGTAACCGGCCGGCGGAATAGGGAGCGCATAATATCGCTTATCATTACCCCGATCTTCATCACAGCCCTCCATTCCAACCCCAAAAGCGTAGTATGATCAAGACTAACAACTGGACCAGCGCCAGCAATGCGCCATACCGCCACCACAGCCCGACAGCCTGATCTATACGCAAGCGGGCAAAGAGGGATTGTAGCCCGGCTATGATTAGTAGCAGTGCCAGTGTCTTTATGAAAAAAGCTACAGGATTCGCCACGCCCCCCAGAAAGAAGGCCGCTACTAATGTCAGGCCGATCACCAATTCCACGCCCTTGCCTAGCCGGAAAAGTGCCAGCCCTCGCCCGCTATACTCCGTCAGCGCACCAGCCACTATCTCAGTCTCAGCTTCAGGGGCATCAAAGGGAGGCAGCTCTAGCTTTCCCATCAAGCCGATCAGGGCAATCACAAATCCCACCGGTTGGGTCAAAATCAGCCAGTGCTGGTTGGCATAGGCGGTAACTTCCCGGATCTGCCAACTGCCTACCACGATCGCCGGACCCAATAAAGCCAGCAGGAAAGGCGCTTCGTAGGAGAAAAGCTGAGTTAGGGTACGGGTGGCACCAATTAGGGAAAATCGGTCTCGGGTGTTCGCCCCGGCCAACCCGATACACATGGTCAACAAACTGAGAAGATACAGGGTGACGATCAGGTCACCGGGGAAACTATGGGCCGGATTAAGTCCTACCAGGGGGACGTAGAGGGCGGCGGTCAAAGCCCCGGCCAGGGCCACTACCGGCAGAGCCACAAACAGCCGCACATCCAGGCCCTCAGGTATCACCTCTTCCTTAGACAAGAGTTTGACCATGTCGGCCAAAGGTTGGAACCAACGTGGCCCCAGGCGGTTTTGGAACCGCGCCACCAATTTCCGGTCGACCCATTCATACGCCAATCCGGTCACCAACACAAAAAGACCGGCAGGAAAGAAGAGCAGATTTGTCAGCATACCAATGGCGTTCATCCGTCTATCTCTCCTTCTCACGATAATACGAAATTCCATACTGCCTCAGCATCTCCCACGTCCAGGTTTGTGAATCATCTGCCGGGCGGTGGATAGTTACCATCCGGTCATTGCAGGAGAAACAGGGGTCAATGCCTGCCAAAATCATGGGCATATCGGCCAGTTGATGGCCGGCAGCCAGGGCGGGCACGGTACCGAAGTTACAGATACTGGGTGTACGGATTTTTATCCGCTCCGGCTTATCGGTGCCATTGCTCTTCAAATAATAGAATAGTTCCCCCCTGGGCGCTTCTACCCGGCTAATGGTTTCGTTCTCTTTAATACGCCGGGGCATCGTGACGGCTAATTCCCCCGCTGGCAATTTATCCAGGATAGCCCGGATGACCTGGTAGCTTTGGAACAACTCCTGCACCCGCACTACAAATCTGGCCTTCAGATCCCCAGCCGTGTCCAACACGATTTCCACCGGAAAATCCTCGTAGGCCAAATAGGGCGCATCAATCCGGATATCCTGTGTCACGCCTGAGGCTCGCGCTGTAGGTCCTACCGCCCCAAAATGTTCCGCTACGGCTTTGCTCATCACCGCAATACCCGCGGTACGCTGCACAAAGGCGCTGTCGGTCGTCACTACGTCCAGGTAATGGTGCGTGCGCTTTTCCAGAAAATCGACGCCCTGCAGGATAGTCTTGGTCTGTTCTGCATCCACATCGATCTTCACCCCGCCCAGAATATTGGCGGAATAATGCACACGGTTTCCCGTCAGCCCCTCCAGGATATCCATAACCGTTTCCCTATCGCGCCAGGAATACATAAATAACGTATCAAATCCGGCTTCATGGGCTGCCACCCCCAACCATAGCATGTGACTGTGAATGCGCTCCAACTCCACTACCAGCTCACGAATCGCCTGGGCGCGGGGAGGCACACTCAGACCCGCCAGCCGTTCTACCCCCAGACAATAGGCCGTGGCATGGATATGGGAGCAGATACCGCACACCCGCTCCAACAGGTAAAGGTTCTGTACCCATGTGCGAGACTCTGTAGCCTTTTCTATGCCCCGATGCACGTAGCCCAGCCGGATGGTCGCCCCGGTAACAATCTCACCATCCACCGTGAATTCGAAATGCCCCGGTTCCTTCAACGCAGGATGCTGGGGCCCAATAGGAATAATGAATTTATCTGCTTGATCATTTTTTTGCACTGCTACACTCCCTTCGTGCCGGTTCTCTGTCAGTTCCACTACCTGTCTAACCAGGAATCTCCGGTACCACGAAATCTTTGCGCAACGGGTAAACCCCAGCAGGCCAGTCATCAGGCAGGAAGAGCCGGTCGGGATTAGGCGTACCAACTACTGTGATGCCGAACATCTCACCCAATTCCCGCTCGTAGAAACTGGCAGCCGGGATCAGACTGCAAATGGTTGGAATTGCAGCATCCGCTTTTGGCACGCGCACCCGCAAAGTAACTATCGCCGCGCCGGCACAGAAATGGTAAAGCACTTCTAAGTCCCCTTCATTGACGCCCAGGTCCAATCCGGTCACTGCCACCAAACGTCCCCACCCGTTTAAGTGTAAGGCTGCCACCGCCGGGAGCAGGTCAGCAGTCGCCAAAGATATATCCATTCTGCCGGGTTCCGGAGTTAACAACTGCTGCGTACAGGGAGCCAGCAGTATCCGGGCGCTTTCCAGGCTCTGTGATATCGTCGTTTCCCGGTCCATAGAGATCCTCACTTTAAGCTGTTTGCTCTTGCGCTTCCAGGCTTTTCAACAACTTAATAACTCCATCGATGATAGCCTCCGGCCGGGGCGGGCAGCCGGGTACGTAGGCATCCACCGGAATAACTTGATCTATATGGCCGATCACGTTGTAGCACCCCTGAAAAACACCCCCAGAAATGGCGCACGAACCTACGGCCACCACATACTTGGGTTCGGGCATCTGCTCATAGACCCGCAACAACCGCTCCCGCGCCTGGCGCGTTACCGGCCCCGTGCAGATGAGAATATCGGCATGGCGCGGGCTGCCCTGTAGTTTCACCCCAAACCGCTCCAGGTCATAGCGCGGCGTCAGAGTCGCCAAAATTTCAATATCACAGCCGTTACATGAGCCGCTGTTGAAGTGGATAAGCCAGGGAGAGTTGGTCCGAGCCCAGGTTTTGACCTGCTCCAGCGCATCTTGAAAAGTCTTTTCCAGGTTAATGCTCATATAATCTCCAAATCCATGTCCTGCTCATAATCCTATTATAGCCCGGAATAGTCTGATGCTAGTCCAAAGCTAGTCAGAGTCAGGTTGATATTTGTTCCCATTTGGTACGATTCACCCCAAAATCAACGCTATCAGGACCACCATCAATCCTACCAGATACACTCCCGAAAGGGGAGCCAGGTTACCGGTCCCCAGCATTAGTACTCCCAGATGCAGCACCGCAAAAAACAGCGCGATAACGAAGAATGGGCGATAACCCGGTGCAGCCATGTAGGCCGGTGGCGCCTCACCGCTGGCGTACGTGCTGGATTTCAGAGCGCTGGGTTGGCCTGGCCCGGCCAGTATGCGCCCCAGACCAGACAAAACTGTTGCCAGTACCAGATAGATCAGAAAAGCTGCCGGTGGAGATAATAGCCACGCCATGATAAACCCTCCTGACAATTCACCCGCCAAAGGACGCCAGCAATACCCGCCCGGCTGGCTCGATCAGCCAGTAAACCAGCCCTGGCCAGATGCCAATCGCCACAATGGTAACGGCCAGCAACCCCAGCGGCAGAAGCATGGTCAGCGGAATAGCGCGGCCATGTTCTACTAACTTCGACGGCGCCTGCCGGTAGAGCATGTTGACTAATGGCATGTAATAGGCCAGTGACAGCACACTATTCAGTGCGGCGAATATCACCAATCCGCCCACCACCGGATTCTGCGTCGCGAAACCAGCCACAAAAATCTGCCACTTGGACATGAATCCCGCCAGCGGCGGCAAGCCACCGAGGCCGAGCAGGGCCAGACTCAAGGTGAATGCCACCAGCGGGTAGCGCTGCGCTGCGCCTGCCAGGTCTGAAATAAGCAGCGGACTGGCGTGGGCGGCGTCAGAACGCTGGGTAAGCTTGCCCCGGTCTGATTCAAATAGCGGCTGCAGCCCGTATAGGAAGGCCCCAGCAGCCAGGAAAGCCAATCCCTTCATGACACCGTGGGTCAACATGTGGAAAAGACCACCTTGGGTTCCCGCCGGCTGGCCATATGCCACACCTATACCTACGCCCAGCAAAATATAGCCAATATGGCTCAAAGTGGAGTAGGCTAACAAACGTTTGACTTGGGTTTGGCGCAAGGCCATCAGGTTCCCAAAGGCAATGTTCAATACGCCGAAGCCGATCAGCAAGCTGCCCCAAGAGGGCGTCACCCCGGCCAAGGCTGCCAGGCTGCGTAGAATGGCAATTATTCCGGCCATGACGACTACGCCGGAAAGCATTGCGCTGATCCCACTGGGAGCCTGGGCATGAGCATCCGGTAACCAGGTATGTAGCGGTACCAGGGCCCCTTTCACCCCGAATCCCATCATCAACAAGGCTCCGGCAGCCAACAATCCGGGGGTGGTATGTGCTGTGTTTCTAATCTCTTCCAGGTTCAGCGTTCCCGTCTGAGCCAGAATCAAGGCAATACTCAACAGCACCAACACCGAACCAGCGGCACTCTGCACCAGGTATTTCACACTGGCTTCCAGTGCGGCAGGTTCCTCATGATGGAAACCTACCAGCAGATAAGAGGCCACTGCCATACCTTCAAACCAGATCCATAGGTTGAAGATATCTCCAGCACAAGCCAGGCCTATCATCAAGCCAACCATTGCCACCAACAGGGTATAATACTTCTCGGTGCCGGCCGCTCCGGAAACTCCCTGACCGGAGAAGAGCATCACCAGCGTGCCCAATCCCAGCGCCAGCAGCGCCAGCAGCAGGCTCAATCCATCAAATCTCAAGGCTATGGATTCAAGCCCGAACTTTGCCGGGCCATTGGCTATCAAATCCCTGGTCGCACCTATAAAAGGCGCCCAGGTAGCTGCCAGGGCCATCAATCCTAACCAGCGGGCAACGTCCGGCGCGGGGGTGCGGGGCGTAGCTGAGGTCGTTGCTACCACCACTTGACCGTTGGCCGTCACCAGCTTCCTCCCTCCTCCCATGCCTGTCCCGGCCGCCAGGCTCACTTGCAGCCGGCCCGCCAGGTAGATCAGAGGTGTGGAGATCAGAGGAATCGCGATAAGCCAAAAGGCCGCCAATGGCGTTAACTCGTTCATGTTATGCTCCCAGTGCCAGAATTGCGAGTACGATGGCCAGGCCGCCGGCAATCCCGACGATATTCCAGTTGAGCTGCCCTGTCTGGGTGGTGCGTAGCGCCTCGGATGAACCCTGGATCAAGCCGGCGATGGCATGATTTAGCCCTTCGAACCCGCCATCCCTGGCGAACCAGGCGCGGAATCCTGCTGCCCCCGACGCGGTAGCGTTTGCAGGCAGTTTCGCCCGCCAGTACCAAACGGCCAACCCCAGAGAGACCACGATCAGTGCTATCAGGGTCGTAGGTGCAGCAAGCACTTCTTCCACTACCCGCAGTGTGGACGAGACATGGCCGAAGGCTGGTCCCTTGATCCCTATCTCCAACAAGTTGCCAAAAGGTCCTGCCAACAGCCAAGTTACGAATGTCCCCAACACCAGGGTTCCCAAGGCTACCCGCATGGCTGGCGGCGCATCTCCTGCCGCCGGGTTCCGCTCCCTGGATGGGCTATCAGCCCCTGGCGGGCCGAAAAAGACTAGCCAGACAGTTCGGAAGGTATACAGCGCCGTCAACCCGGCCACCGCCAGCATAATCACGTAGGCAGCGAATGGCCCACCGGCGAATCCGGCTTCTAGGATCAGTTCCTTGCTCCAGAAGCCATTCAGGATAGGTATGCCGGCCAAGGCCAGCGCCCCAATCACAAAAACATTGCGTACAAAAGGCATCTGGCGCCCCAGGCCCCCCATCTGTTGCATATCCCGCGTGCCTACCAGGTGGATCACCGCACCGGCCCCCAGGAAGAGCAAGGCCTTAAAGACTGCGTGGCTGAGCAGATGGAATTGGCTGGCAAAGATCGCCCCCACGCCCACAGCGTAGACCATGTAGCCTAATTGGCTAATGGTGGAATAAGCCAGTACCCGCTTAAGGTCCGTAGCCATCAAGGCTAACCCGGCGGCCAACAATGCCGAGAGGACTCCGACGGTCATTACCGCCGTGCGCCAGCCGGGCACATCGGCGAAAGCAGGATAGAAACGGGCCAGCAGGTACACTCCGGCATTCACCATCGTGGCCGCATGGATTAAAGCGCTTACCGGCGTGGGAGCTTCCATAGCATCGGGTAACCAGGTGTGGAACGGGACTTGGGCAGATTTTGCCGCGGCTGCTATTAAGAAGCCGAAAGCGATCACAGCCAGAGCTGCCGGCGGGACAGTATGGGCATTGGCCAGAAAGTATTCAACCTGGTAATTGCCCAGGGTGGCATAAGCGGTCAAAACCCCTGCCAGCAGTCCCAGGCCGCCTAATTGGGTAATCACCAATGCCTTGATCCCTCCGGCTACTGCCTTGGGATCATCATTGTGGAAGGAGATCAAAGCGTAGGAACAGAACGCCACCATCTCCCAGAATAGGAAGAGCAGCAGCAAGTTCCCCGCCAGGACCAGGCCGGCCATCGCCCCGATGAAAAACAATACCAGGGCGTAGTAGCGCCCCAGTTGCGCTTCCTCATGCATATAATCAATAGAGAAGATCACGGCCAGGCTACCGACCACTGTGGCTACTGCAGCCAGGAAAACCCCTAAGCCATCGGGCACGAAGGTAAAATCACCAAAGAAGCTGCCCATAGCGATCCGCACTACCGCCTGGCCGGTGGCCAGGGGCAGTAGTCCTAGTGCCGCCAGGCCCGCAGCTACGGCGAAACCGGCCGCCAGCAAGTTCTGCATCTGTCTGCGCCCGTCCCCGGCCCATAACACGGCCACCGCCCCTATCCAGAGGAAGCCCACAGTCAAGAGGGTCAAGATCGTGGTCAAATCAATCGATGGCATCTCTCACCTCCGTAAAGTCGCTAAAGCCTGCACATCCAGGGTGCCGCAGCGCCGCCGCACCTGGATTGCCAGGGCCAATCCTACGACGGCTACAATGGTATCGGCCACAATCACCGTTAAGGCCAGACTCTGTCCCAGATGAATCTGGCCGGCCGCACTCCCGGCCATTACTAACGCCAATACGGCAGCTTTTACCAGGATTTGTAGCACGATCACTGTCTTGATCAGATTCCGGGTCATCAGCAATCCGTACATTCCAATGCCGAGTAATCCCAGAACACCGACCAAAGCTACATTCAAGGGTGCAAGGTTCATCGGTGCGCCTCCTCCACGGCTTGTTCAGGTTCAGCAATGTGATCTCCGGGAATTTCGGCTTGCTGGTTGCGTATCTCCGGTGCGAATAAGATGGTAGTTCCGGACAAGAGATCTTTATTGCTCGGTACCCTGACTCCTTCCGCCGGGGAAACTTTATCTTCCCTTGCTCCGGCCGGAACCTCCGCCAGTAGACCTAGGACAGCAACCACTCCAGCGAAAATCAGGACGATCTGCACCAGCACATCCAAACCGCGCTGTTGCCATAACACATTGCTAAAATCTGCAGTGCCTGCCGTGAAACCGGCAAGATAGCCGGTGGAGTTTACCGGCAAGATCAACCAGCCTAGTAGCAGCAGAGGAAGGATGGCAAGACCAGTAGCCAGGGGAGTAGGCAAGAGTCCGTGGGCATCCATAGCCTCTTCGCCTGCGATCCCAATCGCGAAGACAAAAAGTACCGTGACCAACCCTGCGCCCACACTCAGCTCGACTACGGCAACTTCATGCGCACCCAACATGTAAAGCAGTATGGCCAGTAAGCCACTGGTGCCCGCTAACCACAACGCCGCAACCAATAACCGTGTCGCCCGGATCGCCTGTACTGCGCAAACGAGTATCCCGGCTACGAGCAGAATTGACGACATCGACACCTCCTGGCGGCATTGCCACGCTGTAACAGGATTCCCACTAGCCGAACCCCGGACCGTCAATAACGACTATGTTATGTGAAATATATCACAAGTATATCATGTTTTTTCAGAGAATCAATGTCAAAGTGGTTACATTTATACAGAAATGGTCCCAAAGTAAGGACCATTTCCAGGGGCAATAAAAATCTCCACAAGCGCGCTCTGCGCCCATGGAGACCGGGAATTATGCTCGGTTTCAGGAACTGCCCTTAGCTGCCCCTCACGGTGGCGGGGGAAAGTGCTCCTTCTTGGGTGCGGGGAGTAGTTTTACCGTGCGCTTCTCCAACTCCCCACTCCGCGATGCAGGTTCGCGTTTGATCTGGAGCAGGAAAAAGGTACTTAAGCTGGCCATGATCAAGCCAATCAGGAACAAAATAGGTACCAGGCCGATCAAATCAGCCAGGGCTCCGGCAAACAGCACAGGTAAAGCCGAAATCAGATTCGTGACCGAGAAGAGCATCGCAAAAACCCGCCCCCGCACTTCTTCAGCGGATTCTTCTTGCAATACGGTATTGGCAGAAATCGTCACCCAGGTATTGGAGACACCCAGACCCAAGGCACATATTACCGCGATAGAGACCACCAAGTTAGTAGCTTCCCCTCCGCTCACCGAGCCGCCGAAGAGTAGGATCAAGCGCTCTCCCAAAACACGCGCCCCCGCCAGCAGCATCAGCAACACCCCGGCGCTGGCGAGGCTGATAGTCACGAGCCGATCTTTGCCTATCAGCTTTGCAGCCCGGCCCACGAAGATTACGCCCAACCCCATACCCAAACCGGCGGGTATCATAATGATACTCACATCCTGGGTATTCAGGCCCAATACGCGGCTGGCGACACCTGGTCCCAGGCTGGCAATCATTAAGAGCACCGAAACGGCAATAGAGGAGATAGCAGTCGCCCGGCGCAGCCTGGGATTCTTGCGCAAATAATCCCAGCCTTCACGAACTGCATCTAAAAGGCCTTCCGGCAGAATCGTGGTACCGGCGCGCGTACGCCGGCTAGTTCCGCTGGGTAGGCCGGCGACCAGTAGAGCACAGACCAGAAATGCCCCGGCTACCACCAGCCAGAGTTGATCCAACCCCAATACTCTCACCAGAAGCGGCCCTAAGATCGCAAATCCTACAGCTACTGAGCCATTAAATGTAGCGCTAAAAAAGGCATTGGCGCTGAGCAGTTGTTCTCTGGGGACCAGGGAAGGAATGGTAGCGGCTTCTGCCGGACCAAAGAACTGGCCCACGATGGAAAAAATAATAGTCAGCACATAAACTGCTACCAGAGAGTTTCCGAGAGGACCATTGAGGCGGATGAGGAAAAAGCTACCCACCACCAGTGCTCTCAAGATGTTGGTAATCAACATCATATGCGTCTTATTGGTACGGTCGACAATTGCCCCCGCTATGGCGCCTACAAGTACGGCCGGCAAACTAAAAGCCAGAATTGCTAGGCTGACCAATAAGCTACGTTGCGATATTTCCTCGATAAGCACCAATACTGCAAAATTGACGACCGTCTGTGCTGTTTGTGAAATGGCCTGCGCCACCCACAGCCGCATAAAATCTCGATTGCGGGCTACTTCCGGAAGCTGCATTGATACATACCCTTGAAGGGACTTCGACCAGTCACTTCGATGCTGTGACACACGAACCCGATATTATTAAAATAATCCCAGACCAGAATTGACCTTACCAGCCTGGGGATTATAATCTCGTCTAACCTACAGTCAATTATAGCGCAGGAGTGCATAATGGTCACGGCAATTGCCCTCATCAAGGTAGAACGTGCAGAAATAAATAATGTTGCGCAAAAATTATTGGAGCTCTCCGGCATTACCGAGGTATTTTCCGTGGCCGGTCGATATGATCTGGTCGCCATCCTACGCGTAGCGCGTAATGAAGAAATCGCGAACCTGGTCACCGGCCATATCCTGGATATCCGCGAAATCACCTATACTGAAACCTTGTTGGCCTTCAAAGCTTTTTCGCGCTTCGACCTGGAGCACATGTTCTCGATCGGCGAGGCATAGATTTAGGCCAGAGTCTTTATTTGACACTTCCCTAGGGGCGGCGTATAATCTGCCGCTTGCCTCATATCATACCCACAGGGACGCCCAGGTGCTACGCCGCGATATCCTACTGACCGCCTATATACCCGGCTTCCTCATTGCTGTAGTGCAGGGTATTCTCACCCCTACGTTGCCCCTCTACGTCCAGAGCCTGGGCGCGTCCTTTGCCGCAGTAGGTTTCGCTGTAGCGGCTGCCAGCATCGGCACATTGTTAGGGGACGTCCCGGCCGGGATGTTACTGGCGCACGTTGGGCAGCGCCGGTCGCTGCTGCTGGGGACCAGTTTGCTGGCTGCTGCCACGTTGGCTTTACCGCTGGCTAATACCCTCGCGCTTTTGGTCCTGCTCTCCTTCGTGTCGGGGATGGGCATGGCAGTCTGGGGGGTATCGCGCCATGCCTATATGACCCGTATCTCCCAAACAGGGGATAGGGGGCGCACTATGGCGATTTTCGGCGGCATTGGCCGGCTGGGCCTGGTCATCGGACCGGCGCTAGGGGGGACGGTGGCGGTTACCTGGGGGGCCCACATGGCCTTCTTGTTGGCGGGAATCCTGGCAGCTCTGACCGCTGTGGTCCTGGCGTTGTTCACACCGAATGAAATAGTAGACCCCGCGCTCCTGCTGCAACATCCGCTGCGGAAGATGTGGCTGGTGCTGCGTGAACATCATACCAACCTGGGGGTGGCAGGATCAGCTCAAATCTGCGGCCAGATGATTCGCACCGGACGCCAGTTGGCCGTGCCGCTGTACGGCGCGCATATTGGCCTGGCGGTGGATGCCATCGGATATATCATTAGCATTTCTTCAATTCTGGAAATGGTGATGTTTATTCCAGCCGGTCTACTGATGGACCGCTTCGGGCGCCGCTTTGCCTCGGTGCCCTGCTTTATCATCCTTAGTTTGGGCATGGCCCTGATGCCCTTTACATCAGACCTGACTGGCCTGTTGATCGCCTGCCTGATTATGGGATTGGGCAATGGCCTGGGTTCCGGCACAATGCTCACCCTGGGGGCGGACCTGGCACCCCGCGCCCATATGGGGGAGTTTCTGGGGATTTGGAGTCTGATCGGCGACACGGGAGCCGGCGCCGGTCCCCTGGTAGTGGGATCTTTGGCAGATTTAGTAGGACTGGCGACCAGCACCTTTGTGCTGGCTGGAGTAGGATTTCTAGCAGCAGCTCTATTAGGGGTAGTGGTGCCTGAGACGCACCGCCCGCGGGCACAAAAGGCGACCTGAGCCTACCTTTTCCACCTTTCTGCTGCTTTATCCAGGGTAGCGCATTCATCCAGACTGAGACTCCAGCCCAATGCTCCGGCATTCTCTGCTGCCTGGCGGCCATTTTTGGCGCCGGGGATGGGAATCACACCAGGTTGCGCCATCAGCCAGTTTAAGGCCACCTGCGCAGGGGTCTTACCTGTATGCGCTTGCCCTATCTCGCGCAACAAGCCAATCAGCGGTTGAATCTTCGCCAAATTACCCTGGTGGAATTTGCCCATAAAGCGCCTTACCCCGGGAACAGGCGAGTTAAGGGTATATTTCCCCGTTAAAAGACCCTGCGCAATCGGGCTATAGGCAATCAGAGTCACGTTCAGCTTGCGGCAAGTATCCAGCACCCCGTTGACCTGCGGCGTGCGCTTCAACAAGCTATATTCCACCTGGTTGGAAGCCAGGGGCACACCGCGCCGCGCCAGCACATCGTAGGCCCGCTGCATCTGTTCGGCGCTGTAATTGCTCACACCCACTGCTCGTACTTTTCCCTCAGCCACCGCATCGGCCAGGCCATTCATCAAGGATTTTATGGGGATCAAGGAATAGGGGAAATGAATTTGATAGAGGTCTACATGGCTCATTCCCAGGCGTTTCAAACTGGCATCCAAGGCTCTATGCAGCGAGCCAACCGTCAATCGCGTTGGCAGGGGAGCGAATTTAGTAGCGATAACGAGCGGCGCCGGCGCCTGAGCGGCCAAGGGCGGCCCCATTTGCGCTACAAATTGGCCCAGGATGCGCTCGGAATCGCCACGCCCGTAAATTTCGGCGGAATCAAAGAAATTAATGCCCGCAGCTAAGCTAATATCAAAAGCAGCCCTCACATCCTGCGGGCCGTAGTTGCCACCGTACTGCCAGATCATAGTATCACCCCATTGCCAGGTGCCCATTCCCAGCGGAGAAACGGTAATGGAGGTCGCGCCGAGCTTCTGAAATTCCATGACTACTCCTAAACAAAACCTCCGAGCAGAGAGCTACCCGGAGGTTTTTAGTAGCTGGGGGACAGGGATTCGAACCCCGGCTTTCGCGTCCAGAGCGCGACGTCCTACCTCTAGACGATCCCCCATCAATAATGACCCAATTCTACCACAGCCCGCATTTTCTGGCAAGTTGCGCGAAAAGCGAAACTGTTCAGAATCTCGGTAGAGAAACTAATGGTAGGCGCTGCCTCCGGCTGCACGTCTTTGCGCCTGGAAAAGTCGTGCGGCCAGGAGACCGCACCTACAGGATTGGTCACTAAGCAGTGACTACCGGAGACATACCGCTATCCAGGTTGTGCGACTGGTGATACAGGTTGCCCAGCATATCTGCCAACACCAGGTTGATCCAGAATGTACCGAAAGGCACGATCAAAAAGCAGGTGAACGGCGAAATTACCGCTAATGCCAATCCCAGTCCCACCGGACCCAACAGGGCAATGACATACTCCCCAATATTCTGGCTGATAAAGGCCCAGACGGTGCTTAATTGGAAACCAGCCGCCATGGAACCGGTAACCGCATATTGCAAGCGTCCTGCTGGAGCCAGGATCGCCCCGATAAGGGACAAGACCAGACCGGGTAACATCAGGCAAATAATTGCCAGGACCATTGCGGGACCATTCCCGCCACCGTTACGGGAGTTGCCGCCGGCAATAGCCGAAACAATCGCAAAACAACCAAATAAGACAATGCCGGGCAGTTGGTAAACCAGGCTGATCAACCAGGAAATCAAGCCTCTCACAAATTGATCTCCCATGTTATCAAAACTAGGCAAGTCTACATCATCTCCTTCTGACCGCTTGCGCATCAAATCCACATAAAACCCTTCTGAGATAAAGTTGAGGAAAGGAATAATCGTGAAGACACCACCGATCAGGATTTTTACAATCCAATCTTTATCCCGGAATGCTCGCCCGATAATGTTACCGATGTCCATGATGTATTGCCTCCTGGTTCGCAGATAGATAGGGCGTAATCTCGTGGATTATAATCCAACCAGCTATATGCTGCAATTAGCCCGATGCCGGGCGCCGGCAGCCCATAAATCATTTGTGTCCTCATCGTCTGCCCGGCTGCCGATCCCAATTTAATATCTACAGTGATTACGCATCTGGCCTGAATAATGTTTCCTGGCACCCCGCGCAGAACCGTCTTGGGAGCGCCCCGAACGGAGTTCGGGGCGCTCCCAGGAAGTCCGTGAAGATGCGATTGCTCTGAAGTGGCGCCTTAGCGGCGCTCACTGTATACTTAAGCGTGAGGCATACGTTAACCATTTTGGAGGGTTATGAGCACTATCTATCTGGTGCGTCACGGTGAAACCGATGCCAACGCAGCCGGTCTGTGGCAAGGTTCAGTGGATACGCCACTCAATGGTACCGGACAAGCACAGGCGGGCGCCGTAGCCACAGCCCTGGCCCGCGAGCAAGCAGCCGGCAGGGTCCCCCCGTTTACTGCCATTTATACCACCCCCTTGCAACGGGCGCGGATCACTGCAGAAATCATACAACAAGCCCTGGGGGATATCCCCCTCTGCCTGCGCTCTGATCTGCAGGAGTTTTCCTTAGGCGAGTGGGAGGGGTTAACCTATCGCGTTCTCCGTGACGAGAAACACTTCTGGGAGCGCCTCGCTAGCGAGGTGAATTTTACCCCACCGGGCGGTGAGAGCGGGTCGCAATTCGGCAGGCGGATTATCGGCGCCCTCTCCGATATTTTACAGCGCCATCCAGGCATAGATGAGCGGGTAATTATCGTCGGACACGGGGGAGTTTTCGCCACACTCTTATCCATCTACCTCGAAGGCAACGGGCGCAATTGGACGGCCTATACGATGGCCAACGGCGCCATTACTGTCCTGACTTTTACGCCGCAGCCTGGCCTACTGCGTCTCAACGATACAGCCCACCTGGGAGCGTTGGCCGGCGCCAAGTGGATTGACAAAGTTTAATAATGGCCTCCGATGGGGATATGGGGCCGCTTGAAACCTTCTACGATTTAGCGGGTAGAGTATTATGGGAATATTGTATTGAGGGGAGCGTATCTTATGGACAAACCCAAGCCGCCCACCGATACCAGAGCCATCCGGCGCGGCATGGATCGCGCTCTGGTTTTCTGGGTAGTATTCTTTCTGGTCGTGGTGGGCAGCGTTTTGATTGCCCTGATCTGGGATGTACCAACAGCCCTGCAGGGTTTGGTCTGTCTGATGGGTGGCGCAGCGCTCCTGGGACTGATTTGGGGCATTCTATCTTTGATGGAACGCCTGGTGAAACGTGAGGACGATTAAGCCAGGTAACCTTAGCGCGTCACCTGCATCGGCATAATCACATAAATAAAATCATCTGAACCTAGCGGATTGAACAGCCCCGGCTTCAGTGGATTGACCGTCTGTAATACCGTCCGCTCAGCGGAGATCACACCTAATACATCCAACAGGTATTTGGCATTAAAAGCGATTTCGACCTCTTTACCCTCTACCATCGCATCCAGCTCGCTCACGTTATCCCCTACCTCAGCGGCTGTAGCCCTAATCACCATACTGCCTGGCGTCAGGTCGGAACCGGGTTTAATCTGCAACCGCACAATATGAGCTGCATCCCTGGCAAACAGCGAGGCAATCTTAACCCCTTTGAGTAGTTCCTGGGTGTTTACCACCGTGCGCGTCTCAGAGTTTTTAGGTATGATCTGTTGATAAGGCGGGAAAGTCCCCTCGATCAATTGGGAAACCAGGGTGATATTGCTGAGTTGGAAGATAACCTGGTTGCGGCTTTCGGTGATGGTCACCGAGATCGGCTCAGTCTGATCACCGCTGATGCGCCCCAATTCGATCAGCGCCCGGGCCGGAATAATGACATTCATTTCCCGATTGGGTTGGCCCTGGCTGTTGACCTGGGCCAAATCGGATCCACGCACAGAGATGCGAAAACCGTCCGTGGCCACAAAAGTCAGACGGTTACCATTGGAGTTTACCAGCACACCTGTCAAAATCGGGCGGCTTTCGTCCGTAGCGGCAGCGAAAGTCACCTGGTTTATCATTTCGTGAAGCGTGTCGGGCTCCAGGTACATTTGGCCGCCGTCCACACTGGTGGGAATGGGCGGGAACTCTTGGGCATCTATGCCTTTGATATTCGCTTCGTAGCGTAGACAGCGCAAGTTCAATGTCTGCGTGCGCGGATTTAAATCCATATCGATTTGATCAGAGGGCAGAGAGGCAACAAAATCACTTAGGAGGCGCGCCGGTACCGTGACCGCCCCCTCTTCCAGGACTTTGGCGCCGACCCAGCAATTGATGCCGATCTCCAGGTTAGTGGCAGATAGCTTCAACCGGCCCCGGTCTGTTTCCAGGAGAATATTAGAAAGTACTGGCAGAGTACTGCGTGGCGCTACCGCCCGGCCTACAATACTTAAACCCTTGGCAAGATTCTCTTGCAAACAGGATATCTTCACGTGGCGACCCTCCGAAGTTTACTTAGTGGTGTGTGTGACGCAGTGGTTTCTGGCGCACCGAGCAATTTGGCCGTGCTTCTCCCGCAATCTTAGCTGCGCTTCCGGGCCCAATGGTATTGAACACCCTACATTTTGGGTTGCCAGGGAGTATACTACAGACATCCCTGATGCGCAAACCAGGGCAATCGTATCTTACTGGATTTCCTGGGAGCGCCCTGAACTGATTTCGGGGCGCTCTCAGGACGGTTTTGCATGGGTGGCTTAAACCTGTATTCCAGGGTTGAAAGAAACTTAACAACATCATAGCAACAGGGTAGCCTGGGGCGGTGGGAAGTTGAGGCAAGAGAGCAGATCAGCTTGGGGCGGAGAGAGATTGGGGTAAGCCCACATCTGACTCCCGTCGGCAAAGCGTAGCAAGACGACCGTGTAATTGGCAAAGCTGTCCAGGATGGCTCGCCCGGTCAGATGGCGTTGCGCCTGGCGCACCAGGTGTTCCAGCAAGCAGTAGACCAACAGCGCCAACATCACAACCAGCACTAAACTCACCAAGCGCTCATCTTTGTGCAACCACAACGGGTGGATCTGCAACGGTCCCTTTACCACCGCAAGGCGCTTTTCTGCCATATCCTGCTGTTTGACGCGCTGCGAGGCTTCGTCTGCGCTCAGATCGCAGCGGTTGGTGATCAGCGGGTAGCGGGCCATTGCGCTGTTGTGCCTGGGCCACTTTCTGCTGGTTCACGGTATAGCTGAGCACTAAAGCCCCATCTGCCCCCTGCAACGTAATATCCACCAACTCGTGCGCGGGGATGCCGTGCGAGAGTACTCGCCTGGCGCCAGATGGATCTAATCCCACGTATAAGCGCTGGGTTTGTATTTGCGTTGATTCAGATGCAGATGGATGTCTGCCAGCCGTTGCAGCAACTGTTGCAACTGGGCTTCCCGTTTCGTAGCGTCGAGTCGGGCCTTGCTGACACTGTAGACGACCAACACCCGCACAGGCAGCATCTGCTTGTCATAGCGTATGTTGTGGGCGCGCCAAACCCCATAGTATTCAGGGGCGATGGCGGCCCCAGCACGCGCCGCATGATATGCCAAAGGCTGCGCCGGGATGGCGCGCTACTTGGGACTGGAAAGAACGAGCAAAGAGTTCGGCTTGGGATAGCATCGTTTATCTCCTTTGGTTGGCGCTAGAGAGTACCCTGATGCTTTGCTCTTGTTAAACTACAATTAGATTTCCCTAACCCTGGAATACAGGTAGAGCAGAACAAAGCCACTGTACGCCGCTGGTTTGAAGAGAATTGGAATCAGCATGACCTGTCCTTGATCGACCAAGGTATTCTCCCCGGCGCTCATCCGGTATGCCAACGGAGCTTTCTACAGTCATGAGGCGAATAAGAAGAATTGGCCTGGAGTCTTGAAAACCTATCCCGACATCCATTGTACCATTGAAGATCTGCTGGCGGATGGAGACAAGGTGACCACCCGTTGGGCTACTCAGGGCACCTATCACGGCCAACAACCAGGCGACCCGGCGGACGCCAAAAAAGTGGAGTTCCAGGCAATATCAATTTATCGCTTCTTGGAAGGCCGGGTCATTGAAAACTGGGATACCATCATTGAGATACGGGAGGAATCGGAAGCACAAAACAAGGCTGCCGCGCGTCGCTTCTATGACGAGGTGTGGAATAATAGGAACCTATCCGCCCTGGACGAGATCCTGGCCCCCAATGTGATCCGCCATAATGCTGTCCTGGCAGACAGGGAGGCGTACCGGGAGTTCATTGTAGAGGCTCTGAAGAAACAATCCAGATATGCATTTCACGATCGAGGATGTGATCGCAAGTGGGGACAAGGTGGTGATCCGCTGGACCTTGCGCGGCACCAACACAGGACCCCGTGCTGACGGAGCGGCGACCGGCAAAGCATTTGATTTCAGCGGTATGAATATCTTCCGTTTTGCCAGCGGGCAGGTGGCCGAAGCCTGGGTAAATGGAGATACCCTGCTTATGCAGCAGCAGTTGGGCCTGATCCCTGCCCATTGAGAGGGGAGGCAGCCGATAAAAGCGGATAAACGGATGGTGTGCGCTCCTCATCCACGTATCGGTGGAGGGGACCACGCTCTATTTATCCACTGCCGCAAGATGCGGCGTGGTTATGTGGCAGTTATCCGTTTATCCGTTGCCGCCAGGGGAGGGGAGGCAGTGGCACCAGCTTCATCATCGACCCGCAGGAGAAGCTCGCCGGCGTCTTCATGGCGCAGGCCCCGACGGCGCGCTAACACATCCGCTTCCTCTTCAAGAACCTGCTATACGCTGCCCTGGTGGAGTGAGCGCCATCTTAAATAGATGCATGTGCGATTTTGTGCCTATACCTCTTTCATCAAGCTAGCTAAGACAGTTCCTCCAGGTTGCCAGGGAGCCGCGTAAGGCGTACAATGGGAATCACTCTCATCTTCAATCCCCTCCTAGCCTTTTTAGAGGAGCTCGCCCATGCCTAATTTACCCAGGGGGACAGTTACCTTCCTCTTTACCGACATCGAGGGCAGCACCAGGCTGTGGCAGGCGCACCCTGAGGCCATGCAGGCCGCCCTGGCGCGTCACGATGCTCTGCTGCGCGCCACCATCGAGGCCCACAGTGGCTATGTCTTCAAAACTGTGGGCGACGAGTTCTGCGCCGCTTTCGATGCCGCCCCTGCCGCCCTGGCCGCCGCCCTCGCCATCCAGCGTGCCCTCACCGCCGAGGATTGGACCGCAGGGGCGGGGTTGCCCCGCCCGGCGGCCATCAAAGTGCGCGCGGCTCTGCACACCGGCGCGGCCGATGTGCGGGACGGCGACTACTTTGGCGCGACCCTCAGCAGGGTAGCGCGCCTGATGGCGGCCGGGCACGGCGGCCAGACCTTGCTCTCTCATACCACCCAGGTACTGGTGCAGGACGCGCTGCCGGCGGGCGTGACCCTGCTGGACCTGGGCGAGCGCCGCTTGCGGGATTTGGTGCGCCCAGAGCAGATCTTCCAATTGGTTGCCCCGGACCTACCGGCTGACTTCCCGTCGCTGCGCACATTGGACGCCTTCCCCCACAACCTGCCGGTGCAGTTGACCAGTTTCATAGGGCGTGAGAAGGAGATGGCCGATATCAAGCGGCTGCTCCCCAGCACACACCTGCTGACGCTTACAGGGGTGGGCGGCACGGGCAAGACGCGCCTCTCGCTGCAGGCTGGCGCCGACTTGCTGGACGCCTACCCGGACGGCGTCTGGCTGGTGGAGTTCGCCCCCCTGGCCGATCCGCACCTGGTCCCACAGGCCATCGCCAGTGTGTTGGGCGTGCCGGAAGCCCCCGGACAGCCGCTGGAAAAATCCTTGCTGGATTATCTGCGCGCCAAACACCTGCTCTTGATCCTGGACAACTGCGAGCACCTGATCGCGGCCTGCGCCCGGCTGGCCGAGACCATCCTGCGCGCCTGTCCCCAGGTCAAGATTCTGGCCAGCAGCCGCGAGGGATTGGGCATCCAGGGGGAGATGACACTGCATGTGCCTTCGCTGGCGGCGCCCGATCCGGCGCATCTGCCGCCGCTGGCAGCCCTGACCCAGTACGAAGCGGTTAAACTCTTCATCGACCGGGCGGTGGCGGCGCGGGCAGAGTTCAGCGTGAATGATCAGAACGCGGCGGCGGTGGCGCAAATCTGCCACCGGCTGGACGGCATCCCGCTGGCCATCGAGCTGGCGGCGGCGCGGGTGCGCACCATGCCGGTGGAGCTGATTGCGCGGCGCCTGGATGACCGTTTCCGCCTGTTGACGGGGGGCAGCCGCACCGCCTTGCCCCGGCAGCAGACCCTGGCGGCGTTGATCGACTGGAGCTACAACTTGCTGACCGGGCCGGAGCGGATGCTGCTGCGCCGTCTCTCGGTCTTCGCCGGTGGCTGGACACTGGAGGCGGCCGAGGCGGTGTGTGCCGACATTAATGTAGGACAAGATTCCGGACATCCAAGGGATGTCGTCTTGTCCTACGAGATTTTGGACCTGCTCAACCACCTGGTAGACAAATCCCTGGTGGTGATCGAAGCGCAGGATAGCGCCGGGCGCTACCGCCTATTGGAGACCATCCGGCAGTATGCGCGGGACAGGCTGCTGGAGTCGGGCAAGGGGGACCAGGTGCGCAACCAACACGTCACCTATTTCCTGCAACTGGCCGAGGCGGGTGATATGGGGCTGCGCGGGCCGCAGCAGATGGCCTGGATGAAACGGCTGGAGACCGAGCACGATAATTTGCGAACGGGCCTGCGCTGGTCGCTGGCCTCTGAGCAGGGGCTGCGTCTGGTGGGGGCGCTGGCATACTTCTGGTGGGTGCATACCGATTGGCGCGAGGGGCTGGGCTGGCTGGAAGAGGCCCTGGCGCAAAATCCGGCCCAGGGGCGCACGGCCGCGCGGGCCAGGGCTTTATGGGGCGCCGGGATCCTAATCCAGGGGGGGTACAGCGCCGCCAGCCGCTCCCGATATGCAGAGAGCATTGCCATCGCGCGCGAGGTAGGCGATCAACGCATGCTGGCCCATGCCCAGTTCTGGCTAGGGTATCTGGAATTTCGTCAAAATAATCTGGCAGCAGCCGGCAAGCTGTTCGCCGAAAGCCAGGCGCTCTCTCGGGCGGTGGGGGACCATTGGGGCACAGCCTTCTGCGCGATAGGCGAGGGAGATCTGGCAATGGAAGTGGGGGATTACGCGGCAGCCCGCGCCATCTACGAGCAGGGTGTAGCTGGTCTCCAGCAGATTGGGGACCGAGCTTGGGCCGCCGCTCTGAATGCCCGCCTGGGGCGGCTGGATCGAGAGGAAGGGGATTACCCCTCAGCCTACCGGCACTTTAGCCAAAGGCTGGAGATCGGCCGGGAAATGCACAGCAGTCTTCATATCTTGCAAATGCTCCTGGAATTGGGGCACGTGGCGCTGCGGCAAGGGGCATACAGCACGGCCAGCGCGCACTTCATGGAAGGACTGGCCCTGGCGCGGGAATTAGGCGACAAAGGTTTTATCTCCTGGTTCACTGGTAGATGCGGAGAGTTGGCCTGGTTGGAGGGCAATCAGCGCCGGGCGGCGGCATTGTACGCCGAGAGCTTGGAGTTGGCGCGGGGGAGGGAGAAACACTTTACCATCACTCACCTGCTCAGGAGTGTCGCCGGGATGGCAATCGCCCAGGGGGCAGCGGCCAGAGCCGTCCAGTTGTGCGCTGCGGCCGCGGCCAACAAGACTGCCTATGTGGACCAACTCGTGGCCTTCCCCATTAACTACGAGCAAGACCTGGCCACTGCCCGCGCCCAACTGGGCGACGCTGCCTTTGAGGCCGCCTGGGCGGCAGGGCAGGCGATGACGCTGGAGCAGGCTATCGACTCTGCCCTTGAGGAGGTTCAAGACTCTGCCCCACCGGTTGCTGAAGTTTAAGAAATTAGTTCGGACACCGTTGAAGGCGCTCTGCGCACTAGCAACGCTTCTTTTATTGCAAGCACTACATCCGCTGTGTAAGGCACAGCATAAAGATGTAGTTTAGAGCGCTACTGCTTGTAAGCTACATCTTTTAAGATGTAGTATCGCAATTAAATTCAACTTTGTCTGCGGCAGGAATTCAGGTGTCGTACTTAATTTCTTAATTTTCATCAATCCTGGGTGGTGGGCAATGATTGGGCCGTTAAGTTGCGCGCCATAGCATTCGGCCTATAATCCTGCTTCTACAAGTCCACATATTGCCCTATCATCTTCCCAATTTCCACGATTCCGGCCAGGTAGTGAGGTATCATTTATGTCTGATTTACCCAGCGGCACGGTCACCTTCCTGTTCAGCGACATCGAAGGGAGTACGCGGCTGTGGCAGCAGCACCCCGAGGCCATGAAAACCGCCCTGGCGCGCCACGACACTATCGTGCGCAGTACCATCGAGAGCCACGACGGCTATGTCTTCAAGACCGTGGGCGACGAGTTCTGCGCCGCCTTCCCCACGGCCCTGCCCGCCCTGGCCGCCGCCCTCGCCATCCAGCGTGCCCTCACCGCCGAGGATTGGACCGCAGGGGCGGGGTTGCCCCGCCCGGCGGCCATCAAAGTGCGCGCGGCTCTGCACACCGGCGCGGCCGATGTGCGTGACGGCGACTACTTCGGCGCGACGCTCAGCCGGGTAGCGCGCCTGATGGCTGCCGGGCACGGCGGCCAGACGCTGCTCTCGGCCGCGACCCAGGAATTGGTGCGGGACAACCTGCCCGCTGACGTCACCCTGCAGGACCTGGGCGAGCGCCGCCTGCGCGATCTGGTGCGCCCTGAGCAGATCTTCCAGTTGGTTGCGCCCGACTTGCCATCCGACTTCCCGGCGCTGCGCACATTGGACGCCTTCCCCCACAACCTGCCGGTGCAGCTCACCAGCTTCGTGGGCCGGGAGAAGGAGATGGCCGAGGTCAAGCGGCTATTGACCAAGACCCATCTGCTGACCCTCACCGGGGTGGGGGGTACCGGCAAGACCCGCCTCTCCCTGCAAGTGGCAGCCGATCTGTTGGATACCTTCCCCGACGGCGTCTGGCTGGTAGAACTGGCGCCCATATCCGACCCGGCGCTGGCGCCCCAGGCCGTGGCTGCCGTGCTGGGTGTGCGCGAAGAGTCTGGCCGCCCGCTGCTGGCGACGGTAACGGACTACCTGCGCGCCAAATCCTTATTGCTGATCCTGGACAATTGCGAGCATCTGGTGGCAGCCTGCGCCCAGGTGGCCGAGACGCTGCTGCGGGCTTGCCCCCACTTGAAGCTGCTGGCCACCAGCCGCGAGGCGCTGGGCATTGCCGGGGAAGTGCCCTTTCACGTGCCCTCCCTTTCGTTACCTGACCCGCAACACTTGTCCGCCGTCGCGGCCCTCTCCCAATATGAGGCGGTGCGGCTGTTCATCGAGCGGGCTACCACGGTCAAGCCAGACTTCACCGTGACCAACCAGAATGCGCCGGCCGTCGCCCAAATCTGCCACCGGCTGGATGGCATCCCCCTGGCCATCGAGCTGGCGGCCGCCCGGGTGCGCGCCATGTCGGTGGAGCAAATCGCCAACCGGCTGGACGACCGCTTCCGTCTGCTGACGGGGGGCAGCCGCACCGCCCTGCCGCGCCAGCAGACCCTGGCGGCGCTGATCGATTGGAGCTACAACCTGCTCTCGGAGGAAGAGCGCATTCTGTTTAGACGCCTATCGGTGTTTGCAGGTGGCTGGACGCTGGAGGCGGCGGAGGTGGTGTGTGCCGACATTAATGTAGGACAAGATTCAATCTTGTCCAACGAGATTCTGGACTTGCTCACGCGCCTGGTAGATAAATCCCTGGTGGGAGTAGCAGATCAGGGTGATGAGACCCGCTACCGCCTGTTGGAGACCATCCGCCAGTATGCCCGCGACAGGCTGCTGGAGTCTGGCGAAGGTGACCCTGTGCGCGACCGCCACCTGACGTACTTCCTGAAGCTGGCCGAGGAGGGCGAGATCCAGCTACACGGCCCACAGCAGATGGCCTGGTCCAAACGGCTGCAGACCGAGCAAGATAATTTGCGAACGGCGCTGCAATGGTCCGTGGCGACCGAGGCGGGCTTACGGCTGGCGGGGGCGCTGGCGCAGTTCTGGTCGTACTGGCGCGGCGAAATCAGCGAAATATGCCGCTGGCTGGAAGAGATTCTGGCGCAGACCATAGCGCTGGGGCGCACGGCCGCGCGCGCCAAAGCGCTCCAGGCTGCCGGGGTACTGGCCGAAGGAGATAGCGCTGCCCAACGCTCCCGGTGTGAAGAGAGTATCGCCATCTGGCGCGAAGTGGGCGACCAACGCGGGCTGGCCCGCGCCCTGTTCTGGCTGGGCCGGCTGGAATTCAACCAAAACCATCTCGCAGCCGCCGGCCAACGGTATACCGAAGGCCAGGCGCTTTGCCGTGCCGCCGGAGATGCCGGGGGCTTGGCCGAGTCCTTCATGTTAGAGGGGGTTTTAGCCATGACCAGGGGGGACCCCGTGACAGCCCGCGCCCGGCTTGAGGAGAGTATGGCGGGCTTCCAAAAAATCGGCGACACAAATCCTGCATCCATCGTTATCAGTTACCTGGGGATATTGGATTTAGAGCAAGGGGATTACGCCGCTGCCCGCCAGCGCTTTACCCATAGGCTGGTGCTCGCCCGGAAAATAGGCAGTAAATTTAGTGTCATGGTCACGCTCCATTATTTGGGATGTGTGCCACTGAGGGAGGGTGATTACAGCGCCGCCGCCGCGCACTTCAGGGAGGGGCTGGCACTGGCCCAGGATTTGGGGACAAAGTCGTATATTTACGGCTTCCTGGCCAGATTGGGCGAGACCGCCTGGCTAGAGGGCGACCACCGCCGGGCCGCTGCGCTATTTACGGAGAGCCTGGTTATGGCTCGTGAGATGGAGGTGAATGCTACGCATGCCTATCTGCTCAGGAATATCGCCGGAATAGCAGTAGCCCAGGGTCGCGCCGCCAGCGCCGTCCGTTTATGCGCCGCCGCCGTAGCCTTACCAAATGCCAACAGTGTCGTCTCCCATCCCGTGAATTACGAGCAGGACCTGGCCGCCGCCCGTGCCCAACTGGGCGAAGCCGCCTTCGAGGCCGCCTGGGCGGCCGGGCAGGCTATGTCGCTGGAACAGGCTATCGCGGACGCGCTGGAGGAGGTTTCGCGTGTCTAACTCTCAACCATTCATAAACTTTGTGGGGGTGTTCCTGGCAAGCAGAAGGCCATGGGATAAAAATTGACGCATTGGACCTCTTATTGTACCACGATACCGGCGTTTCGCGTTTGCCGGAGAATAGCCTCTTGGGTGTAATGCCTTCCCCCGCCCCGTAGCCCCAGTTTTCATGAGTGCTGGAATCCTGCCAGCCTCGAACCCGATTTTGCCAACAGTATCAGCGATGGAACAAAAAGTCCGGATATGCGCCTATTTCGCGGCCAGCAAGGCCGCGAACTGGGCCAGTTGGGATTGGTGCGCCACAGCCAGGACTTCGTCGGCCGGTTGCAGCACCACGTCGCTGCGCGGGATGATCAGCTCCCCTTTGCGGATGATGGCCGCCAACACACATTCGGAGGGCAGATTCAGCGCCCCGACCGGCCGGCCCACCGCGGCGGAGGTGGGATGCACTTTCTCTTCCACCAGGGAATACAGCCCCTTGCGCAGCTTCAACAGCGTCACCATATCCCCCAGCGATATCTCCTCGGCGATCAGGTGGGCCATCAAGTCGGCCTGGTTGAGCGCCACGTCGACGCCCATGTCCGGGGTGAACATCCAGGCATTCCGCGGATCGTTGACCCGCGCGATGACGCGCGGCACGCCAAATTCAAAGCGCGCCAGGCTGGTCACCACCAGATTCGTCTCATCCGCCCCCGTGGTAGCCGCCACCACAGTAGCCTGCTGAATTCCGGCGGCTTCGAGCACCGTGGGATCGGTGCCGCTGCCGGGGATCACGCTCCAGGGAGGGGTGGGGGAGGGCTGCGCCAGCCAGGCAGCCAGATCGCGCCGGATACGGGGCGCCTTCTCTTCCCGGGCTTCAATCACCGTTACCTGGTGGCCGCCGGACAACAGCAGTTGGGCCAGGCGCATCCCCACCTTCCCGCCCCCTACCACGATCACGCGCATTGCCATGGGTTGCTCTCCTTATCCCCACCCCAGCAGGCTTTTCAGCCGGTCGGTGGCATCCGCCAGTACCGCCAGGATCACGACATCCCCCACCTGGAAGGCCGTCCCCAGGGTAGGCAGAAAGGTGCGATTATTGCGTTTGATGGCGACTACGTGAATCTCCGTCAGGGACGTCAGTTCATTTACCTGCCGGCCGGCCAGCATGGCCGGGATTTCTGTTTCTAGCAGCTCCACCTCGCCGCTGCCCAGGCTCAGCAACGTCTCCAGCGGAGAGTAACAGATTAAATCCGCTATGCGGCTGATGCCCCAGGTGGTGGTGGAGATGGTCTGCAATCCCAGCCGCCGGTAGATTTCGGCCTTGCGCGGATCGAAAAGGCGGGCCACCACCCGCGGCACATGGAAGACCTGCCGCGCCACGCGGGCGGCGATAACGTTGGTCTCATCGCTATTGGTGACGGTTGCCAGTCCATCGGCCCGCTCGACGCCGGCCTGCAAGAGCACATCCCGGTCGATACCGATGCCCACCACCTGCTGCCCTTTGAACGCCGCTCCCAGGTGTTCCAGGGCCGCCGCATCCTTATCCACCACAGTCACAGCGTGCCCGCGCAGAGCCAGGTTCTCCGCCAGGCCGCTGCCCATCCGCCCACAACCGATGATGATGATTCTCATGGTTCCTCACTTCCTCCGGCGCATAATCGCTTTTCTACCCTCTTCGGCCAGGAACATGATGGGCGCATACCAGATGATAAATGCCCAATATGGCAGCGGCAGCGGTCCAAGTTCAAAAATCGTCTGAAAGGGCTGACCATAGATCAGGATGCAAATCAGGGCCAACTCCACCAGGAAACCTGCGAGCAGGAAGCGGTTGCTGAATAGGCCGATCTTAAACACTGAAATGCGCTCGGTGCGGCAGGCCAGGGCGTTGCCGATTTGGGTCGTAACGACGCCGGCATGGAAAATCGAGGTAGCCAGCACATAGATCATACCGTCGCGGGTCAGCAACCGCTCCGCATAAGGCAGCAGGTCCGGGCGCGGCAGGTGTAACAGATCCCGGTAGCCAAATGTCCAGAACAAGAAAAAGAAGCCGGTGAAGCATAGCAGCGTTTGTAGGCTGCCGAGCCACACTAAGGCCCGCAGCAGCAGGCCCCGATCGATGAGCCGATCCCCGGGCTTACGCGGCGGCAGGGCCATCACGCCCGGATCGGGCGACTCCGTGCCCAGGGCCAGGGCGGGGACTATATCGGTGCCCAGGTCGACAGCCAGTACCTGCATTACCGCCAGCGCCAGGGGGACATTGAACATAATCTGGAGGATAAAGGGCCAGGCTTCCGGTACATTGCTGGTAAAGACTCGAGTGTTGTGTTTTCGCCAGTCTCGATTAAGCCTGTCGACTGGCTATAGCGAAGTCGCTAAGACACAAATTAGCCTCGTTCGCCATCGAACCAAGCCCTGAGATGTCATATGTAGTGCCAGCACCAAACGAGTTGGAATGTACCGTTTTGCCTCGCCATGCTGAACACAAACAGTAGAAAGCTGCCAAGTTTTAGCAGTCTGAGCGCCGGTATCACTTATATCAGCGGATTGGCTGATAGGTTCGGCCCAACAGTCCCACCACAGCTCGTCGCTTTGCTCC
>SHYO01000214.1 GCA_009692745.1 Chloroflexota bacterium | reverse complement strand
CTGCAAGCTGTCTGGCATGCACTGGTCCCTGCCGGGGGCGCAAGCCGTGTTGGCTTTGCGCGTTGCCCTGTTAAGCCACACTTGGGAATCTTCCTGGACCTTGGCCCGTGATCGTGTCCTAAATCCGCCCCTAAAGTGACATGCACCCGGGTAATGGGGATGAGCCAGGGCGGCGGATTGAGCGTAGCTGCGGCTGCGCTGGACCAGGAGGTGAAGCTTTCCCTGCCGGAAATGCCCTATCTGGCTCACTACCGGCGCGCGCTGCAGGTGGCGGCAGCGAATCCTTATCTGGAAATTGCCGCATATTTGCGCCGCTATCCCCAACGGGAGGAGCAGGTATGGCAGACCCTCAGTTATTTTGATACCATGAACCTGGCTCCCGAAATACACTGTCCGGTACTGATGACGGTGGGGTTGCAGGACACGGTCTGCCCGCCGTCAACCGTCTACGCGGTATTTAACCACCTGGCCTCAGAACGTAAGACTATGCAGGTGTTCCCCTTCCACGATCACGTGCGGGTCGATATTCACTGGCTGGATAAGTTTATCTGGGCAGCGCGCGAGCTGGCATAGCGTTGCGCCACCTGGTGACCCATTTCTGGGTGCCGTTGCGCTGGCTAACCGGCTGGTTATTACTACCTATAGGCCGGAACGCCCTTTACGCTTATACCATCCATCCCTTCATGCTTTTGATCTTTGACCACAATCTGCCTTTGCCGGACAGTGCCGCGATCAATACCCTGATGGAATTCGCGGTTGTGCTCGCTGTCTGGCTCATGATCAAGCGTCGCATTCTCTTCTCAGTCATTCCCAGGTAACCTACTTGGGAGTCTCCGGTTACTGACCAGAAACTCGGTTTCGCATCAGATGGCGTAGCATAGACAATCGTGCTACGCCATCCTTGCGCTGTAAAGTAAATCCGGTTTCCTTTTTTACCCTTCGCTTGCCACTGTATGGGAATTCGCTATAATTATCACATTCCACTTTCGGTAAGAAGAGGAAAAGATGGCCCGTTTGATGAGACGATGGCTGATGCGCTTGCTTTTTGTTTTTGCCATAGCAGCGGGTGCGCTCTTCGCCTTTACAATGGTAGGGGGAGCATCGCATGGATGGGAGCTTCCCGCAGCTTCTATTTCTGCTCAAGCTGCCTTCCCTATCTCAAATGAGGTGTTAGAAAAGGATTGGTCACAGGCATATCTCTATGTGCCAAAAGATTTGCCTAACGATCGTCCGGCCCGTCTAGTGATTGCTTTGCATGGCATGGGAGGAAATGGCAAAAACTTTTGTGTCAATCTCACCCGGCGGGCGGATCAGGAGGGATGGATTCTACTGGGGCCTACGTTCACCTATCATGACTGGAAGGTGGTTTCTTCTCTGCGGCAGGATGATGTGAATTATCTCCCGCGCATTAAGGGGATGGTCGATTCGGCTGCGGTAAGGGCCGGCCATTCTATTATGAAAGGTGTTTATATCTATGGCTTTTCGCGGGGCGCCCAGATGGCCTTGCGTTTTAGCCTGGTCTACCCTGAGTTGGTGAAACGTGCGGCAGTATTTTCTGGGGGTACATATACCTTGCCTATGGCTGAAAGTCCACTGGAAGGCGCGAAAGTGCCGTTGGATTTCCCTTTCGGGGTAGCCGATCTCAGCCACTATTTCGGACGGGATTTTAACGTCACGAAGTTCCGCAGTGTTAAATTCCTGGTCGGTGTAGGGGCAAATGATGATCAGCCAGATGACGTGCCTGCCGTCTGGACGCCGTATATCGGAGCAACGCGGATTGAGCGGGCCAGGACCTTGTTCCAGGCCCTGGAAAGATTGGATGTCAAGGCCGAATTACTCCTTATTCCGGGGGTACACCAGGAAACCGGGGAGATGCGCAGCAAGGTGCTGGCGTTTTTTGCCCAACCCTAAAATGTTTTCCCTCCTCGGCTCCACCCGGGATGAAATTTCTGAGGAAAGATGATGATACCTTCGACAGAACAAACTGCCGGTAAAGAGCAAGCTGATCCTGATATTAGTAGATCACCGCATAGAACATCTCCGATTTCACCAGAAGACCTGGCGGCTCTAGAGGAGATACAGCGCCGGGTGCTTTGGCTCTCGACCCTGATTATACATCACGCCAACCACGTGCGTCCTAATCCAGACGGTACCAAGGTAGGAGGACACCAGGCCTCCTCTGCATCGGTAATTTCCATTCTGACGGCCCTATACTTCCATTTCCTGACCAGAGGTGACCGGGTATCGATTAAGCCGCATGCCTCCCCGGCGTTCCATGCCATACAATATCTATTAGGACAATTAGACCAGGCGTATCTGACAACCTTGCGCGAATATCATGGGTTGCAATCCTATCCCAGCCGCACCAAAGATCCTGACCGGGTGGACTTTTCTACCGGTTCGGTAGGCTTGGGAGCTGTGGCGCCGGCCTTCGCGGCCCTGGTACACCGGTATTCCCAGCTCCATTTCGGCCATGTCACCTCCCACCGTTTTGTTGCATTGATAGGCGATGCTGAATTAGACGAGGGTAACGTTTGGGAAGCGGTCTTAGATGAAGCCTTGGAAGGTGTCGAAAACCTGCTATGGATTGTAGATCTTAATCGACAAAGCCTGGACCGGGTTGTGCCGGGAATTCGGGCCGCCCGGTTGAAGCGTCTCTTCGCCGAGATGGGCTGGTGTGTGGTAGAGGCCAAGTACGGCCGCAAGCTGCAGGCACTGTTTGCCGAGCCGGGAGGTGCAGCTCTACGCCAGCGGATCGACGATATGAGCAATGAGGAATACCAGGCTCTCATCCGCCTGCCAGGGGAGACGATCCGGCAACGACTGATCCGCCCTCCCTTGGCAGGATCTGGCAAAGGGATTGATGAGCGCGATAGCGCAGATATTGCCACCGCCATCACGAACGTCCCCGATAGCGACTTGCCGGGAATCCTGTCGAATCTAGGGGGGCATGATCTGGAAGAATTGCTCGAAATCTTAGGGGACATTGAGGCCGGCCCCAAATCTCCTACGGTGCTTTTCGCCTATACCGTTAAAGGATGGGGCTTGCCCTTCGCCGGTCATCCATTGAACCATTCTATGTTGTTGAGTGCGGAACAGATAGAAGTGCTACGACAGAACCTGGGCATTCCGGCTGGAGCTGAATGGGGGCGCTTTGATCCCGCTTCCCCGGCCGGCCAGCTATGTGCAAAGGCTGCAAACCGGCTAGGGCTCCTCCATGACCCGCTCGCACCCGATATCGTGGACACCAGCGTGATACCCGATAGCCTGCCTTTTCCGATCCGCAATTCTCTAAGTACGCAGGATGCCTTCGGCCGGCTGATGGTGCGATTAGCAGACCATCCGGAACTAAGCTCCCGTATTGTTACCACCTCGCCGGATGTCTCTGTCTCTACAAACCTGGCGGGCTGGATAAATAAAACCGGCGTCTTTGCGCCACGGGAAAAGCCCGACTTTGAAACTGAGACTTACCGTCTTATGGAGTGGAAACCGGGACCGACCGGCCAACATATAGAGCTGGGGATCTCGGAGATGAACCTCTTTATGCTCTTGAGCATGTTAGGGCTGGCGGCGGACCTATGCGGGCAGCAACTCATACCCATCGGTACGGTGTATGACCCGTTTGTGTGCCGCGGACTCGATGCCCTGATTTATGGGTTGTATTCCGGTTCCAATTTTATCTTCTGCGGCACGCCTTCGGGCATCACCCTCTCCCCAGAAGGCGGTGCGCACCAGTCGACGGTCACCCCTTCTTTGGGTGTGGAATTGCCCCGGTTGCAATCTTATGAGCCCTGTTTTGCTAGAGAGGTGGAATGGATCTTGCTGGACGCGATACGCCGCTGTTGTGATCGGGCGCACGGTCTCTCCACCTACTTGCGTATGTCCACCCGGCCTATTGACCAGGAACTGCTTGCTCCGGCCTTGCAGCGGCTTGGGGAAATAGAATTGCGCCGGCAGGTGCTGGCCGGTGGGTACCGGCTGGTTGATTGGCGCGAAGGTGGAACCCATGTGAATGCGCGGAACATGGTACATATTGTGGCTGTGGGCACGATGATACCTGAGGCGGTGGAGGCGGCCCGTCATTTACAGGCAGAGGGTGTGGCGGCGAACGTGTTGAACCTGGTTTCTCCCCGCAAGCTATTCGAGGCATGGCAGACCTTGCGGCGCGAACAGGTGCGTAATCCTTTGGGCACTTACCACCATCTGTTCGATTGGTTGGTGCCCAAGGAAGAGCAAGGTGCGCCAATAGTGACGGTGCAAGATGGGGCTTCCCATGCGCTCTCCTGGCTTGGCAGCGCCTTCGGCACACCTTTAATCGCTTTAGGGGTAGATGACTTTGGCCAATCAGGTACCCGGCAGGATCTCTATCGCCATTACAATATTGATGCCAATGGTATCATTGAGGCGACATACGCGGCCTTGGATCTATGGCCCAGGTGATCCGCCCGGCCCGCTCAAGTCACGCCTCGCCTGCAAATTCCTGCCAAGCTTCTGGGGGAGAGATGCTTGCTCGCGCTCCGGCGGATATGGATATCTAACCTACCCTCTGCGGTGAATCCCTAATTCCTGCGAGGCCTTGGGTGTAGCGGCGGGGTCTCCCTGGCCGAGTACTCTCAGCGATGATCGCAGACGACGAGCGTCCCGGCGCATATTTTGCCGAGGTCTCGGGTGGGTTTTTTAGGGCTGTATGATAAACATTATCTGGTACCTCTGGCGGTTATCTCCATCCGTCATGGTGAGGCTCACGTGATGACCATTCGCGACAAGCTCGCAGAGGTGCCGCCTATTCATCATAAGAGTGATGAAGATAACTAAATGACGGAAAATCAATAGCTTTACCTCAAAGCGCGCCAGCTTTTCAGATCACTGCCCTCGCACTTCGACCAGGTAGTTAATGGACGTTTCAATGCCCCGGTAGAAATTTTGTAGCAGATAGCGTTCATTGGGGGCATGGAGATTATCATCGGACAGGCCGAATCCCATCAAGACCGTATCAATGCTGAGGAGCTTCTTAAAATCTGCCACCACTGGAATGCTGCCACCGGTGAGGGTAAAGATCGGGCTTTGGCCGAAAGCCTTCTCATAAGCCCGGGCAGCGGCCTGCAGCGCCGGAAGATGGGGATCAATCACGATACCATCTCCGCCTGTGAGGTCAGTGACCTTGACATGCACGGTATCAGGGGCAATAAGTTGAATGTGTTGGGTAAATAGCCTGGTAATATCCTGGAAATTCTGGTCCGGCACCAGGCGCATAGAGATCTTGGCACTGGCGCGGGCCGGGATGACTGTTTTACTCCCTTTTCCTACAAAACCGCCTTGGATGCCATGCACTTCCAGGGTGGGGCGCGCGCCGATACGCTCGTTGATCGAAAAACCGGCTTCGCCAAAGGGGCGGGGCACACCGGTTTCTTGCATCAACTCCGTCTCTCCATAGGGAATACGGGCCAATTCTGCTCTTTCTTGCGGCGATAGGGTGCGCACCCGGCCATAAAATCCGGGAATGGTAATATGTCCCAGGTTGTCCTTGAGGCTGGCAATCATGCGGCAGAGCACTTCCAAAGGGTTGGCAACGGCCCCGCCGAAGGAGCCGGAATGGAGATCGTGGGCCGGGCCGGTCAATTCCACCTCCAGGTAGGCCAGGCCGCGCAAGCCGTAGGTAATGGAGGGCTGATCCGGACCCTGGATGTGGGTATCTGAGACCAGGGCAATGTCTGCCCGCAGCATAGCTTTGTGCTGCCGGATAAAGTCTGCCAGGTGCTTGCTGCCGATCTCTTCTTCCCCTTCGATCAGAAACTTGACGTTTACCGGCAGATTCCCATTGGTTTTTAAATAGCTCTCTACGGCTTTTAGGTGGATGAATATCTGCCCCTTGTCGTCGGATGTGCCTCGCCCGTAGAGATAGCCCTGGCGCTCACTGGGTTCAAAGGGGGGCGTTTGCCACTCATCTAGCGGGTCGACCGGTTGTACATCGTAATGGCCGTAGATCAGGATGGTGGGGGCATTCAGTGCGTGCAGCCAGTCACCGTAGACGATGGGATGGCCGCCGGTGGGTTTGAGGGCTACATTTTCCAGGCCAATGCCTTCCATCTGCCGAGCTACCCAGGCAGCGGCTTTGTACATATCCGGCGTGTGTTCCGGGAGTGTGCTGATACTCGGCACGGCCAACCATTCTTTCAACTCCGATAGGAACTGCGCTTTGTGCTGTTGGGCATAGATCAAGGCATTATCATGCATAGGACTGTCTCCGTATCCGGTAATATTTACTCCACTCTGGTATGATCGTGCTCGCTTGGTGGCAAGAGATACCAGGGAAGCTATAGTAATCCCCTCCGCACCATTCGTCAACCTTCGCTCTGCTACGGGCCATCGCGTCGGAGCGCGAGCATCCTGCTTAATGGCACTAAGATTTGAACCTTAACAAACGCGGGAGAAGGATTATACAGCTGTATACTTTCATGGTATTACCTATCATCTCAGGAGGATACCATGAAATCGACTGCTCAGAAACGGACTGCTCAGCCCAAGGGCGACTTCTCGCTG
>SHYO01000213.1 GCA_009692745.1 Chloroflexota bacterium | reverse complement strand
GCTGACGCGCCCTACCTCTTGTTGCGTCATGCGCTTCAGTTCCTGATGTTCTTCTTCCGTCGGTTTTCTGGCATAGATCATTTTGCACCTCTGCCCCTATTCTACACCTGTTCGGCAGAAGTACACGATACATTCTATTACTTACTTAGAGAGATGGTCGCGAATTCAAAATCACTTTAACACATTAATTAGACATTATCGGAAATAGTGTATAATTGGCTCACCATTCGCTGAAATTTTGGGGCGAATCACGAATTGTTATACTCGTAATAGTTCAATGTGTAAACTCAAGCGGCAAAATCATGGACTCTATGCCCAACCAGCCTGCGATTGTGTGGACTTGCGCCTAATGTGATGGGACGGATCCCATTTTTGCCCTCTACCAAGGACAAAGTGGGAGAAATAATTCAATTAAGGCCAAAATTTTCAGCGAAAGGTCAGAATGGGTGCATGCTAAACTACAACACGTTGAAAAACAGAAGGCGCGACTTTTTAGCCGCCACCGGACTCACCCTGGAAGAATTTGCCAAGTTGCTGGCGGCGTTTCAAGCGGCTTACGCCCAACGCTATCCGGGTGATCTCACCAGCACAGGTCAGCCCCGCGCGCGGCGTAGCGGCGGTGGCGTCAAGGGCGTGCTGCAAAGCGCTGCAGACAAGCTCTTGTTCATCTTGGTCTACCAGAAAACGAACCCCTTGCAAACGCTGCATGGGCTGCAATTCGACTTGAGTCAATCGCAGACCAACTACTGGATTCATCGCTTGTGGCCCGTCTTGTCACAGGCTCTGAGCGACATGGGCCAGACCCCTGAGCGCGACGCGCAGCGGGTCGCTGTGAATCCCCTGGTCTTGGAAAGCGCGCCCGATTTGGCCATCGATGGCACCGAACGCCGCCTGCAACGCCCGCAGGATGCCTGCTGAGTACAGCTACTGCTGAGAGTACTCAGCGGAGCAAGAGGCACACTACAGCGGCAAGAAGAAGGCGCATACCGACAAGAACATTCTATTGGTCAACGAAAACAGCGGCAAAGTCGTCTATCTCGGTCCCACCGTGCCCGGCAAAACTCACGACAAGAGAGCGGCCGATGAGGCCGGCATCGCTTACCCGGCCAACGCCACGCTCGACAAGGACACCGGCTTTCAAGGCTACGAGCCTGAAGGCGTCCTAACCCGACAGCCCAAAAAAAGCCGAAAGGCAAAGCCCTGAGCGTGAGCGATCATTTCCTCAATCAGATCTACTCCAGTGCGCGGGTGGTGGTCGAACACGCCATCGCTGGGGTCAAACGGTGTCGGATTGTGAAAGATGTGCTGCGCCTGACCAAGGCCGGCATTTCGGATTTGGTGATGGAGATGGCCTGTGGTTTGCATAATCTGCGCATCTCTTGCCGTCACCCAGTCATTACTTTCGATTTACTGGATTTGTTGAGTACGGGTTAATCCCGATAATGTCTATTGTATACTGATTCTCTCGCTAAATCAATAAAAAACAGTCGTAATTTGGTCCTAATTGTGGGCGTCTTTCACCTGGCGTATTGAGATCAACAAGAAGCTCCGCTGTGGCGGCTTTCTTGAAATTTGCCGGATTCACGCGCCGTTATCAACGTCACAGCGTCTTGCCCGAACCAGCGCCCCAACCATCGCACACATCGCATCAAGAATGGGAACGGCGGCCTACCATCATGCCCACATTGAGCGCACCCTGGAGACCGATGATCTGACCTCCCTGATCATCCGGGCGCTGTGCCGCTACGCCACTAACGCCACTAATAATGGGGAGTCCCCCTATTGAGCTATCAAAAACTACCCAGGTGGCAGAAACAGCAAGAAACCTGGTAGAAGAAGATAACAGAACAGATTTTATTACTAATGATAGGATCGGCCGTAATCCCGGTACGATACGGTTGAATAAGGTTGCCAGAATTGGCAGAGAAGGAGGAAAAAGTGGAAAAACACGCTCGGCGATCTGGAAAGGTGGGCGATATCTTAATACTCAAATTACCCTACCCCCCAACATAGTGGCGTATAGTGGTGTTAGTGGTAGAAGTGGCCCGGAATCCGGCCCGCAGTCGCAGGCGGACCCTTTGCACCGCGCGAGTGAGAGATTATCATTCTATGATGGGTCCCCTTGTGATTACCCTTCGCTATCGCTGCTTCACAGATGATTATATCTCAACCACCAGCACCTCATGCAACCCTACTTTCGGTACGATGAGGGTGGCTCCTCCTGTAGCCGGATTTGCCGTTACGTCAAGTGTACGGTTTTGCCAGGGCAGACTGGCGCGGCGCACAGCGACGGGACGACCTGCCAGGTGATGGAGATGCACCGCCACGTCATGCACCGGTGTAAGCTCTTCGATGAAGAAATACAGGTGGCGCTGCCAGCGGGGCATATCCCAGGGCAGGAAAGGCGCAGGATTGTTGAGGAGATAGACGATCAGCGTATGCTCGTCGCGCATCCAGGCGTGGGTTTCGATGCATTTGGGCGCCACAACCTCGATAGGCGGCGGAGCGCTACCCACGAGGTATGCCACAAAACGCTTCAACTGGGGCAGCGGGTTGCGTTCGAAGGCCGCACCGACATCGCCGCAGATGTAATAGGCGCGCCCCTTACCGTAGGTACTGACCGTGACGGCCGGCAGGCCGGCGTCATACTCGCTGTCAGGGTCGAAATAATTGAGCGGCGGCCGTCTGCCGGGGATTTTCAGCCCACCTGAAAGCGTGCTTTTTGTGCAAAGCGCCTGAACCTGGGCGCCCTCGGGCCGTAGCGATACGGTGGATTGCGGGGCGCCGAAGCAGAGCAAATCCCCTACCGTCTGGCGCAGCGCATCGCTCTGCGGCACGTAGATATTGCTCTCACGGTAATCCATCACCTGGCCATACCAGGCTTTTTGGTAGAGCTCATCCTGCTCGTCCAGGTTGGGGGCGGACGGCGGTTGCGGCGGGGGCTGATAATCTACGCCTAACACATCGGCCAGCAGGAAGTTGTCGCGCCGGTTGCCGAGTTCATCGTACAGGGAAGTCTCATGCGTGGCAATCAACACACCGCCCCTGGCTACGAAACCCCGCATCGCCTCCGCCTGCCCTGCCGACAGGCATTTGTTGTTGGAGAGGAAGAGCACCTGGTAGCGCGACAGGCGGGCGTCTGTGATATGGTCGTCGTAGAGGTAGTCGGTAAACAAGTGAGACTGGCGCAGCATCTCATGGCTGCCCTTGAGGTTCTTCCAAAAGTCGTCGGGGGCCTGGTGATAACCGAAGTCCCTGGTTTGTTGGGAGACATGCAGCGCCACATATTTTACGGTGTCGCACGGTACCAGGTTGTCGCTCCAGGCGTATGCGCGCAGCTTCTTCAACTCACCGTAAACGGTCTTGAGGGTATCCTGGTAGAAGATGTGCTCTCCCTGGCCCGTGTTCTGCAGCGAGACGTTGATGTAGCCTCCGCCGTGAGCCACGGCGGTCAGCCCGCACACGGCGGCAGAGTATGGTTCCGGATACGGCGGATTGTGAGCGGCGCACTCGGGCAGGGCCTGGGTATGAAATTGCAACATGCCAAAGCCTTTACCGTGCGCGGCGCACAGTTTGGCCGGGACGCTCAGGCTCATATTGCCCAGGCCGGTTTCCACGAAGAGGTGCGTATCGGTGTGTACTGGGTTCAGCGGGTGAGCCGTTTGCCAACCCACGTCCGGCGCCCCATAAGCGCGGGCGTAGTAGTTGAAATCCACGACGATGTCCGGGTATTTTTCGCGGATGCGCCGCACCACAATGCTGAACTGCTCTTGGAACTTGCCATAGCGCCAGTTGACGTATTGTTTGAAATCCGGCGCGGTCAGATCCACTTTAGTGGGCAGGGCCCGCCCGGTTTCTCTTTGATACAGATCCTGGCAATAGGGGCAGCAGCAGCCAGGGGTGCGGCGCTGGCCGGTATCGGAGTGGGAGCCCCAGTTCATGTCGTCGAAGTAGAAGCCGTCAAAATCCAGGTAGTCCAGTTCTTCAATCAGATAATCGGCCAGCCAGTCGCGGTAAGGCGAGTTCCAGCAGAACCAGCCCTCGTTCCAGATGGGCGGCTGGCCGTCGTCCAGCATCTGGATCATCCATTCCGGGTGCAGGTTGACCAGCGGTTTGGTGAAGATGAAAGGATAGTAGGTCAGAACCAGGATACCGCGCTGGTGCGCCAGGTCCAGGAAGCGTGGAATCAAGCTGTAGTCGATGTCCGGCACGGGCGGCAGCATCTTGGACGGGAAGAGGGGCGCGCCCCGGCCGCGCGTACCGTCGATGATCCAGACTTCCACGCCAGCGTCGGCCATAGCGGCTACTTCCTCCTCGATAGAGACGCCCAGCGCCGCTTCGTCGTAGGTGCCTTGCGCCTCGGCGTGGATGGTGGGCAGGCAAGGCGGATACCGTTCCAGGCGGCAGACGCGCTTTTCGTAGGGCATTTCTTTGAGACGTTGAGCAGTGGAGCCGGTGCGGTTTTTCATAGATGAAGTCTCCCTCGCGCATGAAAGAGGTGGCACAGGGGACAATTTAGGCAAATTGTCCAACATTAATTTCACCATAGGATCAGAAGAGATAATATGTAACCTTGGCCCCAAAGTCAAGAGCACGCAACGGTAAAATTTGACACAACCCAAGATTATCCCCATAATACCCGCCATACCACCCATGATCGGTTCTATCCCTGCCCTCGGAACAGGGTTCTATGCCGGAAAGTAAGGACGCTCTTATCATAGGGATTGACGGCGGCCAGACATCTACCAAAAGCGTCCTGGCGACCACACGCGGCCAGGTTTTGGGATATGGCAGGGGAGGGCCCCTCATTCACCTGGCGGCAGATGGCTCGCGCGAACGCTTTATCCTCTCCGTCGGCACAGCCATCCGGGCAGCCTGGGACGCCGCCGGACTAGCGCCGCGCCCGGTGCAGGCCATCGGTCTGGGCCTGACCGGCGTCGAGGCGGACACGCCGGAGGCCGCCACCGTGCTGGCACTGCTGCCGTCGTGCGTAGATGCCCAGGCGGCGGAGGTGCAGAACGATGGCATAGCAGCCCTGGCCGGGGCGCACCTGGGGCAGCCGGGGGTGATTGTGATCTCCGGCACCGGCACGATTTCGCTGGGCATCGACCCGCAGGGCCGGCTGGGCCGGGCCGGCGGCTGGGGCTGGCTAATCGGCGACGAAGGCAGCGCGGTGGATATCGGCCGGCGGGGGTTGATGGCCGCGCTCTACGCCTTCGACGGCATCGGCGCTGCCACGCTGCTGGAGCCTGGCTTCCGGCAGTATTTCGGTATCGCCTCTTTGCTGGATGCCAAGCGCCGCGTCTACGCCTCCGACTTCGGGGCGCGCGGCTTTGCCGCCCTGGCCCAGGTGGTCTCCACCGCAGCAGCAGAAGGGGACCCCATCGCCCGTGGTATTGTCACGTTCGGCGGCCAGGCATTGGCGCGGGAAGTGGCCGCCGTCATCCGCAGGCTAGACTTTGCCGGCCAAGCTGTGCCGGTGGCGCCTGTAGGCGGCGCTTTTGAGCATATCACCGGCTTGCGCCAGGCCTTCAGCGACGCTCTAGCAGCGCAACCGGTAGCCGCTATCGTCATCAGCGCCCATCTGCCGCCGATCCTGGGCGCGGCTATTTTGGCCCTCAGGCTGTGCGCCGCCACGCCGGGGTTCGACCTGGCGGCGGCCATCTCCCGCCTGCAAGCCACAACGCCACCTCTTCCAGGAGGATAGCAGCGCCGATACGGGCACCAAGAGTGAGGAAAAAGGGACAATTTTGGTATTTTCATGGTAGTCACTATGCCTTCTATACATCACAATCTGTTGGAACAATTGCGCGGCGGTTTGATCGTCTCCTGCCAGGCTCCGGCCGGCAGCCCGCTGGCCGGTCCGCGCTTTATGGCGGCTTTTGCCAGGGCAGCCGAGCTCTCCGGCGCCGTGGCGGTGCGCGTGAACGGCAGCGCGGATATCCGCGCGGTGCGGCGCAGCGTGGCCCTGCCGATAATCGGTATTAAGAAGGCGCGCGCGGAGCGCTGGCCGGTATATATCACTCCTACCCTGGCAGATGCACGCCAGGTGGTGCGCGCTGGGGCTGATATTGTGGCTATCGACGCCACCCACCGGCCACGCCCCGGCGGGATGACGCCCGAGGCGCTCATCGCCGCGATCAAGGCAGAGTTAGGGTGCCCGGTGATGGCCGATATTGACAGCCTGGAGGAAGGATTGGCGGCTGCGGCCGCGGGCGCCGATATCGTCGCCACGACGATGGCCGGTTATACGGGTAGCCGTCCTCTGACAGGCGAACCCGATCTCGACCTGGTGGCGGAATTGTGCGCCAGGCTAACGCTGCCTGTCATCTGCGAAGGTCGGATACGTCACCCGCAGGATGCCGTGGCAGCTTTGGCTGCCGGGGCCTATGCCGTGGTGGTGGGCACTGCCATCACGAATCCGGTGGAGATTACGGCAGCTTTTACGCGCGCCATTGCCGCCTCTAGTTGACATGTAGTCTAGTTTCTGGTGCGAAACGATGAAATGGAGCGTGAATAGAAGCTAAATCAGGGTTTTGCACCATCAGAATTAGTTAACTAAACATATTCTGTGGAGTGTATGCCACTCCCATACACTTCAACATCTGCACCTTGACAATTTCATACCT
>SHYO01000212.1 GCA_009692745.1 Chloroflexota bacterium | reverse complement strand
GATTTGGGCGGAACACAAGAAATCTTATATGGTTACCTTTAGGGTATCATAGGATGATCCAAACCTGGTCTTAAATTAGTCCTAAATTTGGAAGACTTTTGCGCCCTTCAGATAAATCCCGGTTTCACTAATCGTCTGATTTGCCTAAATCCAGCAACACCTACTAAAATAGGGCCAGGAAAGCACCCCGCGATTGAGTGATGGATGAATTCAGAGCTGCTTCTGCAAGTATTGTCTAGTCTAGGTGGCAAGCCGGTATTCTTTGAGCCGGTAGGTGGCAATCACGGTGACACCCTGATAGAGATGGGGAGCCGGCACCTACTGGCCAAGTTAGGAATCATACCGGTACAAGATCCCGCTGCGGCTGCGGCTATCATCATCAATGGCAGTGGTTCTGTGGGTGTCGAATTGTGGAGTCCGGGGCTATCTGGTTTGAAATACTACCTGCAGGCTTTTCCGCACACCTTGCTCATTGTCTTACCCTCAAGTTTTTATTTCCGTGGCCCATACTTTCCCGACTTATTCGCAGCTCGCACTGGCCCGGCCTATGTTTTTGCGCGCGACAAATACAGCTTCGATCTGATCCAAAATCAACCTTACGTGTCTGATGTGCGGGTGGGTATTGGAAATGACATGGCGTTCGAGCTAGGTGACAGTGATTTTCTGCGGACACTCTTATCTAAATGCTCCGAGAAACATGTTTTGCTGGTAGAGCGTTTTGACCAGGAGGCAACCACAGCCGCGACACGCCAACTAAACATACCGCAGAGATTCAAGGCGTTTTTCCCGCCGCCAATGCAGCACTTTCTAAAGAAGATAATCCACCATCGGCGCACCGGCGCGAGCACATTCTCGCCTCTGGCCTTACAACGTCTCTATCATGAGTTCCCGCAGTTCATGGGTCTGCCGGTGCTGGTAGAAGATATTAGTTCTCCAGTAGGATTTGCTTTCGCCCAGTTCACCCAGGCGATTGCCGAAGCTGCAGTGGTGATCACGACGCGGCTGCATGTGGCGATATTGGCAGCACTGCTGCGTAAACCGGTCTTCATTCAATCTGGCCCAGGTCCCTATCAGAAACTCAGAGGGGTGTGGGAATACACGATGTCAGAAATGGTTAACGTCCATCTATGGTAGCAGCGCAAATCCAGATCGGCTGGGCAGAAGATATGCCCACCGCAGAGGAGATCACCTATACTCGCTACCACTGCATGTGGTCGTGGGTGTACTGGCGCGGTTCCTCCCTGGGAGACCGCCCGGTGAGCTCTGTGGCCGGAAGACAGGATCGTGGGTGTGGGCGCGGTCCATCTTAGATTGTGGAAGAGCCGCCTGCACCAGAGGGGGAAGCAAATCCTGCAGATATGGTATGAATGCAGATATGGTATGAATGCAGATATGGCAGCGAATACCTGACACCTGACACAATATGCAGCGAGGACGTGCTCATCATCGTGCGCGAGGATTTCGACTATGGCGACATGCTCCAACGCACCTCACTTGCCGTATCGACGCTCTCCCTGGAACACGGCGTGGTCATATCGCGCATTTTTATCTCCAAAGAGCGCTTCCTAAAAGAGCAGAGCCCGTTTTTGCTCAATGTGCGACGTGAGGGTGTCGTACTTATCTGTTAGGCACGCGCAAGCTCCTATCGGCCAGCGGCAGCTTGACCGGCCCGCCGGCCAGGTGGGAGGCGTAGCAGGCTAGGCCCAATTCCAAGGCAGCGGCGCCATCCTGCCCGGTAGAGATAAAGGGCGCACCGGTGGTCAACGTCTGGTATAGCTCGGTAAGCAGCCGTTGCAGAGTGCTCATGGTGTGCGGTTCGGGTATGATGGGCTCAACCGTAAGCTGATTGGGATGTTTCCACTTACTACCGGCCTGGAAAAAGGGGCTAATCTTATAAAGCCAGCCATCACCCACGTGGTTTGAGCTGGTGAGATACCCCTCGCTGCCGCGCGCCTCGAATCCGTCGACCACGCGCTGCACATGATCGAAAAGGCCGATAGCGCCGTTCTTGTACCACAGCATGCCGCTGGCGGCGATATCCTTTTCCGGTTCATAGTCTGGCACGCGCGCCTCGATCTCGGTGACATCCCCACCCCAGAAGCGCATCAAATCAAAGGTATGGGTGCCGACGTGCAGCATGCCGGACACCGAGTAAGCGGTGACGATGCCTAGCTTGCCGATGGCGCCGCTCTCAATGAGCTGCCTGGCGCGGCGATGCAGCGGGCTAAAGCGGCAGGGGTGGTCCACTGCCAGGAATACGCCGTTGCGCTCGCAGGCCGCGATCATGGCATCGGCTTCGGCCATGCTGGTAGCCATGGCCTTTTCGACCACGATCGCCTTTACCCCGGCTTCGGCAGCCGCAATAGTGGCCTCGGCTTTTTCGGGGGATTGGGTGGTGATGGAAACCACATCCGGCTTCTCATCGCGTAACAGCTTATAGTAATCGGTGTACGTCGCCTTGACGCCCCAACGTTCGCCAAAAGTGCGCAATTTCTCTGCCCCCCGGTTAGCGGCCGCAACCAATTCGTAACCGGGTGTGGTCTGGTAGGACCCGGCGTGATTAATAGGGTGTACGGTATACAGGCCATCGTTCCGCATCTCGCCCTGGAAAAAAGCCGGGTCTTTCTTATCAATAATTTGATCGTCATAGGTGCTGCCAATCCGTCCTGTGCCGATAATAGCAGCCCGAAAAGTCGTCGCCATGTGATGATGTCTCCTGCGTGATGTTTGCCACAACTATAACTCAAAAACCACGAAAAGCCGATGGATATTATACCATATTTGCGCAGTCTGCAACCTCATTTGGCCGGAGAGTTAAAATCTGGTTGTCGGGCAGGCGGCTGAAGAGCACCGGCATGCCCCAGTCGCGTTGGTCGCGGATCTGGGCGTGGGCCACATTTACGGCCAGGTCTACGAAGCCGTGGTCCGGCAGGCGGGTGTAGAATTGGCCGGTGAAGGCGCTGACCAGGCGAGATTTTTCTACCGGTTCCACCGCGCCAGATTCATCTTCCAGGTAGAGCACCGTGCCCCCCGGCGTGACCGCGCCGTGGCACAGGAAGTGGATGATGTGATAGCCCCTGCCAGCGCCTGGCGCAGTTGCGCTAAAGTCGGAGGCGCCTGTGTGCCGGTTTCCAGGTAGGTGACTTGCGCGCCGGGCAGGTTGTCCAGGGTAACGTGCAGCGCCAGGCCGTAGGGGTTCCCGGCGGGGGGCGAGGCGATGACAGCCAGGACTTTCACCGGCCGGGCGGACATGGGTGCGGGGCGGTTTCAGTCGCCCGGGTAAACATATCGCGAAAAAGGGGTATCGCCGGTGACGCCCAGGGGTTCCCAATGCCCACCGGGCAGGGGGTAATAGATGCGTTCCCAGTGGACGGCGTGCAGCTCCGGTGGGTTCAGATGCAGCCGGACGCGCAGCCGCGGGGAACGGGCCAGGGTTCCCTGATAGGCGCGGCCCAGGACATCTTCAGCGAAGAGCGCCCGGCCCAGGGCCAGCCCATAGGCCGCAGGGTCCGCTTCCAGGGAGAGCAGGCGGACCCGGTCGAGCTTGAGCGTGCGGGGCGCAAAGCCGATTTGATCGGGACCACTGAGCTCTACCCGGTACTCGGTCGACGTGGTGGAGGCGAAGATGCGGATATCGACGGGTTGAAAGGCGGCGCTTTGGGCCATTTTCGTGTCCAGTTTTGGGAGTCGCCGATCATTATAACACACTTTGTCAACCGGGGATGCAGAAACCTCAGTTATAGTCCTTTGGGGGGCCGTGAGAGTCAGAAAAGTGTCAGAATAAGGTCCCTTTGTTTTATAGATAGGCTCTCCGGGATCTTGCGGGGTCAGGCCGCTATTTAGTGTGAAGGGGATGGCTGCTGGCGACCAAAGCGCCACTAGCCATCCAAGTCCAAGGTGATGTATTAGGTGAAATAGTGGTCGGTCATACCCATAGAAGACGCTGATGGTTTGCCCACGGCAGCGGCAGGTGGTGCTGGTCAGCGTGCTTGCGACGTTAATGATCAAGGCACGTTCCTGATCGATGGTCATCGAGCGCACGCTCACATCCGGCAGGTCCAAGGGGATGGTGATCTGTGGTTGCTGGGCCATGGTGTCGTCTCCTGCTCCGCGAAAGTGTCTCTTGAGACCAATGATGCCGTCCCAGAGTACTGGGTTCAGGGTACTGGGTTCGCCTTTATCCCTCCTGGCGCGGTCGCAGGTGAAGCGCGCCAGGGGGAACCTGCCGGAGAGGGTGATGGCGCGCTGCAGCAGGGCCGCATCTACTGCATTATCCCAACTGGTAAGCGCCACCTGCGGCTCGTGTACCGGGTAGCCGATGGTTTCGCAGGCCGCCATCAGCTCCAGGTGGCAGGCGATATGCTCGACCAGAGCTTCCATCTCAAAGCGGTATTCCCCCTCATCCCGCCCGGCGGTACACATGCCGAAGAGCCGGAAGTGCGGCGCCAGCCCAGGCCGGCTGTAGTGCTGCGCCCGCAGCAGGCGATGGCTGGCGCACAGCCGGATGCGGTCAAGGGCGCGCGGATGGATGCGCAGCAGCGCGCGACGGCGCAGGGCGCACTCCAGCGCCAGCACGTTGGTGGAGTCTGAGACCACTTCCGTATTGCGAATGGTGGCGACCGTGATGTTCTGGTCTACCGTACCGACCACGGCGTTGCTGCCGAGGGGGCAGACCGGCGCGAGCTCGAGCGGCTCAAATATCCTGCCAGCCAGGGAAAAGGCCAGCCGGTCGAGCTCCAGCAGCGCCTGGGGCCTGGCGCGCGCCGGCTGCACAAAGCGATTCGCCGCATACTGGGCCAGCAACTGCGGCGCGCCAGAGCAGAAAATACCACCCTCAATGAATTATTTCGAGCGTGGCTGGAACGTTATGTAACGCAACATTCCGCAGCAGATCGGTATACAGCTTTGATGGAAAGCCTTGAACATATAGAAGCCGGCCGGAAATTTCAGCGAGAAGAAATGTAGGCTGTTCCGCCCTCATCAGTGAAGATTTACAGGATGGCCGCACACGATGGTGCTCCCCCTGCAGAATGGCATTGACAGCGCCGAACGCCTGGCGCGGTTGGTCGGGCCAGAGGGCGTGCTCGGTGGGTGACCCCGCTGAACTTTGCTGTTTATGCTGCCTTGAAGCCTTACGCTGAGGGGGCGCCTCCAGCCTAACAATCGCTTACTCAGAACGAAAAGGAGAAGACCAACCGACTATTGCGGGGAGGCTTCTTCCAAAGCATACGCGACAGCCTGCTCCAACGACATAGCCTGCCCCGCCGCCCAGGCAGCTTCGAAAGCGGCTTCGCCCAGGTGGGCGCGGGCGGCGGCCCGGTCCTGCTGATAGGTAACGCCGGCTGGTAATCCCACGCCTATTCCCGTGGCCGATTGGATGCCCTCGGCAGCGCCCAGCAGCCGGGCGGCGCGCATACCATCCCCCGCCGCCAGGGCCAGCCCCGCCAGGCCCCGCAGGCAGACGATCACACTCCATCGATCATTTCCATCTCTCACGGGCAGGGGGAGGCTCTCCCCAAATAGCCGCACAGCTTCCTGCTTGTTTCCCAATAACCGGTACGCTTCTCCCATAGAAACCATTTCCAGGTTATACCAGCGCAGACCCATTTGCTGCACCAGGGCCAGGCTTTCCGTGAAGATGGCCAGGGCTTCCTGGTAATCGCCCTGGAATAATATGGCCGTGCCCAGAAACAAGAGCCCGGTACGGATGTTATGCGCCCCACCGCCTTCGCGCGAGATGGCCACCCTCTCGGCAAAGTGGGCGCGCGCCGCAACATAGTCCCCTTCTCGCAAATCTACCAGACCCATGTGACTGGCGGTTGCGCCATAGTTGATGCGATCCCCCAGGGACTGGTAGAGAGCAGCGCCTTCCTGCTGGAGCGCGCGCGCCCGCGCATAATCGCCCTGGCTCATAGCCGTGAGTGCCTGCCCGCCGCGCACATTGGCCAGGCCCCCGCGATCCCCCAATGCTTGAAAGAGGCCGTCGCTCTCCGCCAGCAGCGTTTCCGCTCTGGGATAGTTAAGGCGGCGGGTACCTTCAATTAATCCCAAATGAGCCAGCGCCCAGGCCAGGCCGCGTCTGTCTCCCACCTGGCGAAAGAGGGCGATACTCTCATCGATGTAGGTGGTATCGCTGCCCCTACCACCTAGCCACTGCGCCCCCAGGAGGGCCAGGGCGCGAGCAGCAGTTTGTTCCTGGCCGGTGGGCAGCGCCAGGAAGCTCTCACAATATCTACCTCCTTCCAGAGTAGAACCAGTGTGTCCCCAGTACAAAAACAAAGCCCAGTTTAACTGCACCCCCAACTGCGGTAGGGCGCTGCCGGGCGGGGCGCCCAGCGACCACTGGATGGCCGCGCGGAAGTTCTCCAGCTCTTCTCCCAGCCGTTTCAGCCAGGCAATCTGCTCGCCTCCCTGTAGCTTCTGATCCCCTTCCTCTCCTAGCTGCAGGTAATAGGCCAGGTGGCGCTGCCGCAGCGCTTCGCCTTCCCCCGATGCCAGCAGCTTTTCCCGCGCATACTGGCGGATGGTCTCCAACATATTGTAGCGAGTGTGGTCCGCCAGCTCTTGCACCATGACGAGGGATTTGTCCACCAGCCGTGAGAGCAGGTCAAACCCTTCCTCCTTTTCGCCACAGACGGCTTCGACCGCTGCCAGCGTCCAGCCGCCGGCGAAGACCGA
>SHYO01000029.1 GCA_009692745.1 Chloroflexota bacterium | reverse complement strand
GATATGCCCGCCCAGGTGCTCGACACCTCCCCGGATTTTCTACTGACCGGGCACGGTGGGGCGGTGGCCTATGACCGTCCTACGGTAGAGCGCTGGCAGGCGTGGATGGACGAGTGGCAGGCTATCTTTACCGATATCATCGACCAGCCGAGCCCGAATCTGGGCATGGACCCGCGCTGGGTAGAGTTTTATCCCTATAAGGTGCGGGTGGCGCCGGGCGCCCAGCTTTCTTTCCGGCTGAAGGTGAAGAACCATGAACCGGAGAGCCGCGTGGGCCATGTCCGGTTCCGCAGCGCGGCTGGCGTGCTGTTATCCCTGGCGGAGGCGGCCCTGGTTGTGCCTGGGGGCGGCAGCGCCGAGATCGAATTGCAAGTGACTTTTCCGCCGGCTGCTCCCCCCTATGGTTGGACCATCCTGGCGGATGTGACCTGGAATGGGCAGTACCTGGGCGAAATTGCTGAAGCGATTGCTTATCTATGAGGTGAAAAATGAAAGTTCTTTTGGCACAATCTCTCGATAGTGGGTATGTGGCGGAGCTGCGCTCTAGTTTCCCCACGGTGGACTTCCGCACCGCTACCTCGCGTGAGGATATACTGCGGGAGATCCCTGACGCCGATGTGCTGTTGGGCCTACCTTCGCGCGAGACTTTCCTGGCCGCGCGGCAACTGCGCTGGATTCACAATTTCGGCACGGGCATAGACCGGATTATGGATATTCCGGAGCTGGTCAACAGCGAGGTGGTTTTGACCAACGCGCGCGGCCCCCACGCCAATCCGATGGCCGACCATGTTTTCAGCATGATGTTGAGCTTTACCCACTGCTCGCGGGAGTTATGGGAGGACCAAAAAGCCCACCGCTGGCAGGGGCAGAAGTATTACAATCGGTACGTCGAGCTTCACGGCAGGACGATGGGCATCCTGGCGTTGGGGGGTATCGGTGAGGCGGTAGCGCGCCGGGCGCACGGCTTCGGCATGCAGGTCTACGCAGTGGACATTCAACCGCTGTCTGCGCCGCCGGAGGTAAAAGCCGTCTGGGGACTGGAACGGCTGGATGAGCTGCTACGCATCTCCGACTGGTTTGTGATTACTGCCCCGCTGACGCGCCTGTCCCGCGGTCTGATTGACCGCCGCCGGGTGGAGCTGCTCAAGCCTGGCGCCTACGTGATTGTCATCTCGCGGGGCGGTATTCTGGACGAGGCGGCGTTGATAGATGGCTTGCGCAGCGGCCGGATCGCCGGAGCCGGGCTGGATACTATGGCTCAAGAGCCGCTGCCAACGGACAGCCCCTTGTGGGACATGCCCAACGTCATCCTGGCTCCCCATACCTCGGCGGTCACACCGGAGATGGAGGCCGGGCGGCTGCAGATTTTCCGGGAGAACCTGCGCCGCTTCCTGTCAGGCGAGTCGTTTCTCTACGTCTGCGACAAACAGGCGGGTTTTTAGCTGTTACCGCCACAGGCCCGGTGGCGCGGCGGTTGCGTAACTGTTCACGTTTTTTGTAGGTGCGGTTTCCAACCGCACGGCTCGCTCGACGCAGCAAGAACGTGCGGTTAAAAACCGCACCTACTGAACAGGAAAGCGGTTATAGGCTGATGCGCGTCACCCATCCCGACGTAGCGTCGCAGTAAAGCATATCCCGGCCGTAGCGGCACAGCCCGTGGGGTTGCGGCTCTGAGTCTGGGACAGTGATGCGCGCTAGCTCCCGGCCATCTTGCACGTCCAGCTTGACGATTACGCGATCAGAGGTGTGGACCACCCAGATGCCGTCTGCCTCCCGCACCACGCCGTGGGCGCGATGATAAGGGAGCGGGATCACGTGCTGGATGGACCAGTCTGCAGTGCGCACTTTCGTCAGGGTTTGTTCCTGGAGGGTGGTAATCCACAGCATGCCGGCCTCGAAGGGATCGATCTCAATGCCATGCACGCCTCCCCCACCGGGGACCGGATAACGTCCCAGCGTCCGGCCTGTGCGCAGATCGACTTTGAAAATCTCCCCCATCCCCGCTTGGGCGTCCGTAGGCCTGGAGGGTCGCCATAGGGTGCCCGGTCCATTGGCTGCCATCCAGAGGCTCCCTTCCCCGTATGTCAAACCGCTGGTGTTGGACGACTCGCTGGGAATCTCACGGATGAGCTTGGTCACCCCATAGTCCGACGGCGGGCCCATCTCAATCAAAGCCACCCGGTCGGTAATCTGATCTACAATCCACAAGGCTTCATCTACCACTTGCAAGTCGTTGGGCACGGCATAAGGCGCCCGAAAGAGCTTCTCGAATGTGGGCATGTGCTTTCTCCTTAGCTGATCCAGGGATCTACCACATCGTGTTTTTGAAACTGTTCAGAAACATGGTAAGGAAGTTGGTCGGGCACCCACGTAGGGGTGCCCCTACCGTAGGGGCGGCCCTATGTGGCCGCCCGGTTTCCGGAATCGTGAAAAGTTACGTGTTTTTTACATGAGGGCTGGGGTGGAAATCCCGAGTCCTTGGGCCACTTCCGCAATTTTCTCCCAGGTAGACGGTTCGATATAGATACCCTCCACTGTGCGCCGTAGTCGGGTTTCCTCTTCCACTTCCCCCGGTAGATAGATACGCTCTACTCCCGGTAACGTAGGAGAAGACTTGACCCAATCGGCCAGGATCTGCATCTCCCCTTTGAAATCGTCCAGGTCGATAAAGCTGTCGATATCGATTGCCAGGGCCAGAAAGCCGCTGCCGCCGCGGGTGGGTTGCGCCGTACTGCAACCGGCCCAGGAAAGTCCCCCGGCGATGGCATCCACCATGATACCCAGCCCGTACCCTTTGTACCCGGCCGGCCCGCCAAAGGGTAACATGGCGATATCATCGTGCCAGAAGACCGCCGGGTCGACCACCGCACGCCCCTGGGCGTCGATCATCCAATGGGTAGGGAGAGATTGCCCTCGCGCATGGGCCAGCTCCACTTTGCCACCGGCCACCATGCTGGTGGTGATATCCAGTGTCATGGGCAGCCCGTTACGGGTGGGAACACTGATGCTCAAGGGGTTCGGTGGCAGGCGCCGGCCCACTCCGCCAAAGGGAGCCGTGAAGCGCGCCCCGCCGTTTAACAGGATCATCCCGATACAGCCGGCATGCGCTGCCAGGGGCGGGAAGGCGCCCAACCGGCCGATGTGGCCCGAGTGGTGTACGGCTACGGCGCCAAACGTATGCTGTTTCGCGCGCTGCACAGCCATGCCCATCGCCTGGTAGGCTGTGACAATCCCGCTGCCGCCGCCGGCATCCATCACAACCGCGGCCGGCCTTTCCCGCACAATCGTATTATTGCCCGCAGGTTTCAGGGTGCCTTTCAGCAAGCCCTGCACATAACCCGGCAACCGGATGATGCCGTGAGAATCGTGACCCAGCAGGTTGGATTCTACCAGGTGGTCTGTCACGATGCGGGCCTGGTCCTGGGGCAGCCCGGCTGCCTGGAAGATCGCATATCCCAACGCTTGCAAGGGTGTAGCCTGGATGGTTGGCATAAAATTTGGCTCCTTTTAAGTATTAGTCCAGGTGGAAGACTTCTTCTAATTCCTGTATCATCTGGTCCGGCCGAGCGCCGTCGGGAGATTCGAAGTAAGGCGCCATGAATTCTTGCCAGCGGGTGTTGATTTCTTCCTGCGCCATGCCTGCCTGGGCGGCGGACAGGCTTTTCGGTGTCTCGAAATAGCCGAAGAGCAGCCCATCGGCGCGCATGAAGAGGGAATAATTATGCCAACCCGTTTTCCGCAGCGCTGCCAGCATGTCTGGCCAGACGGCCTTGTGATGCTGTTTATACTCTTGAATCTTATCTGGCTTGACCTTGAGCAAAAAGCCGACCCGCGTCATTTTTGTTAAACCTCCTGTGCCGGGCAACGTGGTAGTATAGCCCCTTGTGGGCGTGGGGACGGGCACAAGGCCCTATACTACATGTCAACTCACGAGTGACAGTCCACTACTGCGGATATTATATCCGACCGGCGGGAAAATATGTAATTGCCTATAATTTCGATTTTGACGTACCTGCGAAGAGGGTATAATCTATCCTTACTCTCCTGAGTCGGGGTTTGGGGGCTAAATTGAGGTCACAGGAACAGTCACTTGTCTGATTTTCCCTACTGGGCAACCCTCCGCCGCCTGGCAGTTGATCGCAACGAATGGAATTTTCTGGGGGAAAGCACCTGGACCGGCGTGATGGCTGGCCTGGCCTCCTCCTTTTTGCCGGTCCTGGCGCTGCGCTGGGGCGCTTCGCCTATTGAGCTGGCTTTGCTCAGTGGGATGCCTTTTGTACTCTACGCCTTCCTGAGCATCCCCGCCGGCCGTTTCTTTGAGCGCGTATCGCAGCGCACTACCGCCCTGGCCTGGAGTACTCTCTTAACCCGCGCCAACTATCTGTGCATTGCCTTGATTCCCTGGGTGTTACACAGCTACCAGGTATGGGCGATGATTGCGATCACTACCCTGTCGATTATCCCGGCGTCCGTGAAGGACGTAGCGATCATCGCCGCTCTCGGCGACCTGACCAAACCGGAACGCCGCTCCTGGGTTATCGGATTGCGCCGGGCGGTGATCAGTCTGACTACCGCCATAGCGACGCTGTTCGGCGGCCGGATGTTGATTTTGCTGCCCTTTCCCGGCAATTATCAAGTCATTCTGATACTGGCTTTCATAGCCGCTGTAGTAGCTGTCTGGCATCTTAGCCATCTTGACTACAGTGGATGGTCTGCGCCGCAAATACCAGCTCCATCCGCCGCAGCTCCCAGCGCCAACCTATTTAGCCTGCGCTACCTGCTACAGCAGCATCCTGGCTTCTGTTTCTTCTCCTTAGGGACTTTCTTGTTCACGGGCGGCTACTACATGACGGTGCCACTTTTCCCGCTCTATCAGGTTAAGACTCTGGGTGCAGATGAGAGCTGGATAGGTCTTTTGGCGACGGTACAGCAGGTGACCATGTTTGTCGCCTACTTGCTCTGGGCGCGGGCCGGGCACCGCTTCAGCCTGGGGTTTGTCCTGGGTGTCAATACCTCCGCCTGGTCGCTGCTGGCCCTGGCTACCGCTCTCACAACCGGTCTACCACAATTGCTGCCACTAGCCGTTTGGAATGGTGTCTTCTGGGCTGGCTTTAATATGGGAGTCTACCTGGGTTTGCTGGAAGTCTGCCCTGAAGCGCGCCGCCCTAGCTTTATCGGCCTGTACTCCGCCGGCTCTTCCGTCGTAGGTTTCATCTGCCCCTTGTTGGGTGCCCAGTTGGTACAGATGTTTGACATCCACATTGCCCTGATCGGGGCCAGCTTGTTATGCGCCAGCGGCGCTCTGATCTATCTCCTCAGCTTCCCTATGCATAAACCCGTCTACATCTTAGAGAAATAGGGCCGTTCGGGCCGGTATTACCTGCTCCCGGCTAGCCTTTGGACACCAACACGAGGTTGATGTACTATGGGGCGCGGTTGAAACATTTGCGCAATATCTTCGCTCCCGAAACTGCCGGGGTCTAGCTGGTAGCCTATTGGATGGGCGGGTGGCAGGATTTGTGGTAGCACATACACGTAGATGGAAAGGAAGACCTGATGCCTGATATGACCACTGTATCCCCTATACCGGTCGATACGCCGGATACGGATATATATGCCGTTACCACCCACGCCACCGGGCCGATTGGCAGTTTACCCCTGGATCACGACTTCCTGCTAAATGCCCCTAGCGGCGATATCTTCGGCCTGACTCAGAATGCCGGCATGGGCTGGGAGCCCGGGCGGCTGCGGGGCAAACAGTTTTTGATCTTAAGTACCCAAGGCGGCATCCGCGCACCGGACGGCACCCCGGTGGCCCTGGGCTACCATACCGGCCATTGGGAGGTAGGGTTGCTGATGCAGGCGGCGGCAGAGGCGTTGCGCCAGCAGGGCGCCGTGCCTTTTGCCGGATTTGTCACCGACCCCTGCGATGGACGGACACAAGGCACCACCGGTATGATGGATAGCCTGGCCTATCGCAATGATGCCGCTATCGTCCTGCGGCGTCTCATCCGTTCCCTGCCTACCCGGCGCGGCGTGATGGGCGTGGCAACCTGTGATAAAGGGTTGCCGGCCATGCTGTTAGCGCTGGCGGCCCAGCACGATCTCCCTACCATCATTGTGCCGGGTGGCGTGACCTTGCCCCCTACCGAGGGTGAGGATGCCGGCAAGGTGCAAACGGTAGGCGCCCGCTATGCCCAGGGGGCTATTACCCTGGAAGAAGCGGCGGAGCTAAGCTGCCGCGCCTGCGCTTCGCCGGGCGGCGGCTGCCAGTTCCTGGGCACCGCTGCCACCAGCCAGGTGGTCGCCGAAGCCTTAGGGCTATCTTTGATCCATTCCGCCCTGGCGCCTTCCGGCCAGCCTATTTGGTTGGAGATGGCGCGCCGGTCGGCGCAGGCATTGGTCCAGATGGAAGCACGGGGGATCGTGACCTCCCAAATCTTGACCGAAGATGCGCTGCACAATGCCATGGTCACCCACGCGGCTTTCGGGGGTAGCACCAATTTGCTATTGCATATCCCGGCTATTGCTTACGCGGCGGGATTGCCCCGCCCAACGGTTGCCGATTGGCACCACCTTAACCGGATGGTGCCACGCCTGGTAGATGTGCTGCCCAACGGGCCGGTGGGCCATCCCACCGTGCGGGTTTTCCTGGCCGGCGGGGTACCCGAGGTCATGTTGCATTTACGCCGCCTGGGATTGCTGCGCCTGGAGGCTCTCACGGTCCATGGGCAGCCGCTGGGCGAGATGCTGCAGTTGTGGGAGAGCAGCGAGCGGCGTAAGCGCCTGCGGGAGCGCCTCTTCGCCGAGGATGGTATCAACCCCGATGATGTCATCATGTCCCCTGAAGTGGCTCAGCAACGGGGACTCACCAGCACGGTAGCCTTTCCCATCGGAAACCTGGCGCCGGAAGGTGCGGTGATTAAGAGCACCTCGATCGACCCCAGCGTGGTGGATGCCGATGGTGTTTACCGCAAAACCGGCCCGGCGCGGGTTTTCACCAGTGAACGGGCCGCCATCGCTGCTATCAAAGGGCTGAGTGACCCCGGCCTTGGCCGCAAGATCCAGGCGGGAGATGTGTTGGTCTTGATGGGCAGAGGCCCTATGGGCTGCGGTATGGAGGAAACTTACCAGTTAACTTCCGCCCTGAAGTACCTCCCCTGGGGCAAGGAAGTGGCCCTGATCACCGATGCCCGTTTCAGTGGTGTCAGCACCGGCGCCTGCGTCGGCCATGTGGGACCCGAAGCCCTGGCAGGTGGCCCCATTGGCCGGGTGCGCGAGGGCGATATGATCGAAATCATCGTGGACCGGATCAACCTGGAGGGCAGTATCAATCTGGTGGGACATGACGGTATGCGCTACGGCCCGCAGCAGGGGGCGGCTGTGCTGGCTTCTCGCCCTCTCTACCCTGACCTGGCGCCGGATGCTCGGCTGCCCGACGACACGCGCCTCTGGGCTGCGCTGCAGAATGCCAGCGGCGGCACCTGGGGCGGCTGTGTCTACGATGTAGATGCTATCGTCGAGCTGTTGGAAGCCGGCCGCAAAGCGTTGGGGAGATAACGGAAGGTATAAGAAAGGTGTAAATCATGGCGTATAGTGTGCCAACGCAACTACCGTACCAGCCCCGTTTTCCGGGGGCAGGCGCCAATGAGGCGGGATTGCGGGCCGATCTACCGGGTATCGGTATTATTGGCTGCGGCAATATCGTAAAATCGGCCCACTTAAAAGCTTATGTTAAGTATGGGTTGCCGGTCATCGGCGTCTACGATATCTCGGCCGAGGCGACGCGCGGGGTCAAGGAACAGTTCGGCGTGCGGCAGATCTATGATAGCCTGGATGCGCTATTTGAGAATCCCGAGATCCAGGTGGTGGATATCGCTACCCACCCTGAGGCGCGTATCCCTTTGATGCAGCGGGCTCTACAAGCCGGTAAGCATATCCTGGCCCAGAAACCCCTGGCTCTGGATATGGGCGCGGCGAGAGAGGTGGTGGCTGAGGCGGCGCGGCGCGGGCTGCAGGTGGCTGTCAATCAAAATGGGCGCTGGGCGCCGCCCTGGCGCGTGGCTACCTTGCTCATCGAGCAAGGCGCCATCGGTGAGGTGCTGGCCATCACCCACCTGTACGATATCAGCTTTAACTGGATTCCGGGCACCCATTTTGATAGGCTGGAGCATTTTGCCATTTACGATTATTCGGTGCATTGGATCGACATTACCCGCTGCTGGTTGGAGGGACAGCGCATCACCGGCGTGCGAGCGGTGGATTACCGTACACCCCACCAGCCGGACCACGGCAAGACGCCTTGGGGTATGTGGGTCGAAATCACCTGTGACGATGGCGCCCATGCCATGATCCGGGGGGTAGGCTGTTCACAGACCCGCCACCGGGGCCATCCCTTCTGGATTCATGGCACGGAAGGCACGCTCCGCGGCAGCGTGCTGGGGAACGATTATGTTGAGCTGGAGCGGGACGGCGTGTCTTACCGGTTTGATCTGGCAGGGCAATGGTTCCCCGATGGCTTTGCTGGTACAATGGGGGAGCTATTGTGTGCTATCGCTGAAAAGCGAGAGCCTTATAATTCCGCCCGGCATAACTTGTTATCTCTGGAGCTTACCCTGGCTGCCTGCGACTCGGCGAATGCGCATGGCGCATTGGTCAAGCTGGTTTCAGGTTGAATCCATCTACGCATCCGGAGCGGCTTCCCTCCAGGAGGATCTTGTGAAATTAGGAGCTGTCGAATATATTATCCAGGGTTCGAGCGACGCGATCACCTTCGCCCGGGCTAAGACCCTGGGTTTTCAGGGGCTGGAAATTATGGTGACACGCCAGCAACTGCACGCCATCGGTTGGGACCGGCTGGAGCATTTAAAGAACGCCCAGGTATATACTGGACTGCAGATTCCCTCGCTGATGCTGAGCGAACATAACCAGGGTGGCATTGCTCATGCTGACTCTGAGGTGGCCCAAGCAGCTTTCAAGGATATCCAAGTTGCTATCGATTGGGCGGCGGAGCTAGGCGCGGCGGTGATCCTGGTACCTTTCTTCGGCCGGGGCGAAATCATCACGGCGGCGGATTTTGAACGGGCGGTCCAGGCTTTCCGGGAGCTTTGCCGCCAGGCTGCTGCGGGCGTCAGAACGCTTGGTGTGACGGTATGTTATGAGGGCACGTTGCCTGCCGCTGACATTATCCGCATGGCCGGCGCGGTGGATTCTCCCGCCTTCGGTTGTTATTTCGACCTGGGCAACGTCGTGGGGCGCGGTATGGATACGGCCACCGAGATGCGGGCCTTGGGTCCGTTGGTTAGACAGGTACACATCAAGGATATATGCGCTGTCCCCGGCCCCTGCCATCCAGGCCAGGGGTTCGTGGATTTTGTCGAGAGCGCCAGGACCATTCGTGAAATCGCTTACGACGGCTGGCTAGTCTTGGAGACTCCGGCAGGTCCCAATGAATTGGTGGCGCGAGATATCAGCTTTACCCGTTCCCATTTCCCGCTCCCAGGCGCTGCCTGGCCCCAGGTAGGGGCGTTTTCCTGGGAATTTAAACAGGGCGAGCTGCCGCGTCTCATCTCCAGTTTCCAGGCTTATGGCTTGACAGCCGTCCAGCTCAGCGGCGAGATTCTGGTGGACGCCCTGGCTGAGCCTACCAAAATTCCAGGGATGCGCACGGACCTGGATGCAGCCGGAATTACCGTCGCCGCCCTGGGCGCATACCGCAACCTGGTAGCCCCTGACGCAATCAAGCGGCGGGCGAATATCGCCTTTGTGAAACGGTGCCTGGAGACCGGACCGGAGTTTGGCACAGCAGTTGTGGCTACGGAGACGGGGACGCGCCATCCTGGCAGTGATTGGCAACCGGTCCATGAGAACTGGGATAAAGCCAGTTGGGATCTCTTGCGTGCGGCCCTGGATGAACTTTTGCCGGTAGCAGAAGAGCGGGACATGATGTTGGCCCTGGAAGGATACGTGAATAATGTGCTGCAAACGCCGCACCAATTGGCCTTGCTGCTGGAACAATATCCCAATCCCCATTTGCAGGTGGTCCTCGACCCCTTCAATTACCTCTCCAGCCACCTGTTGCCGGTTGCTACGCGGACCGTTGCACAGTTCTTAGAGCGCTTCGAGCCCCACTTTGTGCTGGCCCATTTAAAAGATGTCAGCGCCGCCGGAGCGGAAATGGATACCCCGGAATTCGGTACAGGCGTTTTTCCCCATAAGCTCTACCTGGATTTTCTCAGGACGCGCCGGCCGGATTTGCCGGTGATTCTGGAACATCTGCCCTTCGACCGTATTCCCGCCGCGATCCAAAGGATACATGCTATTGCCGATTCCTAACCCTGAGCTGTCATCCCAACTTTATTGGGAAGGAGATTATCTGTGGACCAGGTTTACGCTTACATTGATGCCCATCTACCAAAATATATCCAGATTCTTAAAGACCTCTGCCGCCAACCCAGCGTCTCTGCCGAGCAGAGCGGCCTGACGGAAATGGCACATCTAGTGGCCCAGACTATGCAATCCCTGGGTATCGAAAGCCGGATTATGCCTTCCGACGGGGCGCCTGTGGTTTACGGCCAGATGGCAGGACGTTCTAATCGTACTGTCCTGCTCTATAACCACTATGATGTACAACCTGTGGACCCGCTCTCCGAATGGCAAAGCCCGCCTTTCGAGCCCACTGAGCGGGATGGGCGCCTTTATGCCCGTGGCGTGCATGACGATAAAGGGGATCTGCTGGTGCGCCTGGCGGCGGTAGCCGCGCTCAAAGCTACCGGCGAAGAGCTGCCTCTCAATATCAAATTCCTGGTTGAAGGGGAAGAGGAGATCGACGGAGCCGCTATTTACACCTTTATTCGTGACCACCGCGATCTGCTGGCATCCGATATCTGTTTTTCGGAGGGAGGTAGCCTGGATGTGAAAGGGCGGCCGGGAGTTTACCTGGGGGTAAAGGGTATGCTCTATGTCGAATTGGAAGCGCGGGGACCGGCGGTCGATGCGCATTCAAGTTATGCCCCGGTGCTGCCTAACCCAGCCTGGAGCCTCAACTGGGCCTTATCCAGCTTAAAGGATCGCGACGGCAAAATCTTGCTCCCCGGCTTTTACGACGATGTCAAGCCCTGGAGCACAGCGGACAGGGTCGCCCTGGCAGCTATTCCCGCTGACATTGAGAACGCCATGCGCGAGGAAACCCAATTACCGGCCTTCCTGGATGGCGTCCAGGGGGTGGAATTTTTGGAGCGGCTTTACGGTGAACCCACATGTACCATCTGCGGCTTCCATTCCGGCTATGGTGGGCCGGGCGTCAAGACGGTGTTGCCGGCCGTGGCTACTGCCAAAGTAGATTTTCGCCTGGTGCCTGACCAACGTCCGGAGGATATCTTGCAGAAGCTGCGCAGCCACCTGGATGCCAACGGTTTTAGCCACGTTGAAATCCGAGCCTTGGCCGATATTGGCCTCCCGGCGCGCACTCCCGTCGACCATCCTCTGGTGCAGACGGTGATCGACATTACGCGAGAATACTACCAGACCGAACCGACGGTGATCCCTATGATGGCCGGCGGTGTGGTGCTGGAGCCTTTTATTACTGCTTTGGGAGCGCCTGCGCTGTTTGCCGGTATCCGTCCTGACGGAGCGAACATCCATGCTCCTAATGAATATATCGAATTATCCACCCTGGCGCCTGCCATTAAGTTCACCGCGCATCTCTTGCAGCAATTGGGCCAAAGGTAAACGTATAGATGCATAGGAGGAATCAACCATGTACCTGACTCGCCATCATACACCCCAGGGCGCCCGCTGGGCGTTGGATGGAGCGCTGCTTCGTACGATGCCGCATAATAGGGAATTTGGCCTGGATTTCTTAATGGATCTGCGCCAAAGCACCATCAGCGAAATATTGGGCGCGCTGCCTAAAGGGGAATCTATCGGGGAATCCCTCCCCTTGTTGCCACCTCTTGAACCGCTGCAGGAGGTTTGGGCCAGCGGCGTGACCTATCTCCGCAGCCGTGTCGCCCGCGAGGCAGAGTCGGAAGCGCGGGATGTTTACGCGAAGGTTTACGCTGCGGTGCGCCCTGAGCTCTTCCTGAAATCTATCGGTTGGCGAGTGGTTGGCCACACCATGCCTATTCGCATCCGGGCAGATAGCCGCTGGAATGTGCCTGAACCGGAGCTGGTGCTGGTCATCAATCGCCATAAAGAGATTATAGGCTATTGCGCCGGGAACGACGTCTCCTCCAGAGATATCGAAGGCGCTAATCCCCTTTATCTGCCCCAGGCGAAGATTTATAACCAATCGTGTGCCTTGGGACCGGGCATTCTTCTGGCGGGAGCAGATGAGTTGCGGGATCTGCCTATCGAGGTCGAAATCTTGCGCCCAAGCGTTGCTCCGTACCCGGAGCGCCTGACGCCCGCATCCGTCTTCCACGGTGAGACCAGGGTCTCCCAGATGAAGCGCAGCCTGGAGGAATTGGTCGACTATCTCTGCAAAGAGCTGGATTTCCCTCAAGGCGTCTTCCTCATGACCGGCACCGGGATAGTGCCGCCGGAGTCTTTCAGTATGCAGTCCGGCGATACTGTCAAGATTACTGTCGGCGCGTTGACCATCGAGAACAGTGTAGCTGAGCGTTAAAATCAGAAATAAGGAGTTCCAAGTGCCGGTATGTAGTCTGGGTTCCGCAAGTCTGAGGCTCTTATCCGGGTGATCACAATAAACGGACGCTCTTATAGCTTGTTCAATTTCCCGGTGGTGGGCATTTGCCTGGATGGCACGGCCCCCGCTTATCTCGATGCTGCCGCGGATGTCATGCCGCACCTGCGGCGCATCATGGCGCAAGGTAGTTACGGCCTGGTAAATTCCGTCATTCCCTCTTTTACTAACCCCAATAATATTGCCATTGTCACCGGAGTGCCTCCGATTGTCAACGGCATCTGCGGCAACTACTTCTACGACCAGGAGCGTGGGACCGAGGTCATGATGAATGACCCTGCTTACCTGCGCTGCCCCACCATCTTTTCCGCTTTGGGCCGGGCAGGGTATGCTACAGCCGCTGTCACCACGAAGGATAAATTGCGGCAGATGCTGGGAAAGGACCTGGTAACAGGCAGCATCTGCTTTTCCATCGAATCTATCACGCCCAATATCGTGGATTTGGTGGGCCGCCAACCGCCCTCTATATACGACCCGGATATTAGCATCTACTGTATCGAAGCGGGAGTCCGGTTGCTGGAACAGTCGCTGGCCGGCCAGAGGGCTAGTATCCACCTGGCTTATCTGACTACTACGGATTTTGTGCAGCACAAATATGCTCCGGGGACGCCGGAGGCCAATCGTTTTTATAGCCAACTGGATGTGCTGATAGGCCGGCTGGACGCCCTGGGTGTGATTTTAGGCATTACCGCTGATCATGGCATGAATGCCAAGGTACATGCGGACGGATCGCCCAAAGTTGAATTCATCGAAACTATCTTGCACACCAACGGCTATCAGGAATCAAGGGTTATTCTGCCTATTACAGACCCTTATGTCATCCATCACGGGGCGTTGGGTTCGTATGCCACGGTGTATGTGGACGCCGGTCATGTGGCCGGGGCAGCCGCCGTGCTAAAGGCTGTGCCCGGCGTGGAAGCGGTGCTGACCCAGGCAGAGGCTGTCGCGCGCTTCGCATTGCCTGCAGATCGCATCGGGCAACTGGTGGTGCTGGGCGACCAGGGTACTGTCTTAGGCCGCACGCCGCAATGGCACGACCTGGCGCCGGTCGCTGAGGGGCTGCGCTCCCACGGCGGCTTGCATGAGCAGATAGTGCCGCTGATGATCAATCGCCCCTTGCTTGACGATTACGCTGCCTGGCTGCAATCTGGCGTCGCGCATAACTACGATCTGTTCGACTTCTTGTGTAATGGCATACCGGCCTCAACCCGGTAACTTTCCAACCTGCAAACCTGTCAACCATCTAAGGGGGTAACCATGAAGATCACAGAAGTCAAAACCTTTCCAACCTGGGGCACATTCCGCAATATGTTCGTGCTGAAGATCGAAACCGATGAAGGGTTCTATGGCTGGGGGGAGGCGGGCCTCTCCAGCCGCGAGCTGGCGGTACAGGGCGCCGTGAAGCATTTTCGGGAGTTCCTGATCGGCAAAGACCCAATGCGCATTGGGGCTATCTGGCAGGAGCTTTATCGCAGCCAATATTTTGAGGGCGGGCGGGTACTGACGGCCGCCATCTCTGCCATCGACATCGCGTTGCATGACCTGGTGGCCCGCAAGCTGGGGGTGCCCGTCTATCAGCTTCTCGGCGGCGCCCACCGTAATTTTGTCCCTTGCTTTGTCACGGTCAACAAGCCCCTGGGACCTGAGGTGATCGCAGAGGCGCAGAAGTTAATTACCCAAGGGTGGAGTGTGATCCGCTTTGTGCCCGGGCATCCGGATACCGGGGGAGATGCCAATCTTTTCGAGCCACGGAAGTCGATTGCGGTCACGGCTGAATGGATGATCAAGGCGCGCGAAGCATTGGGGCGCGCTCCCGTTTTGGGCATTGATTACCACCACCGCCTGAACGTGGCCGAAACTGCCTCCTTCTGCCAAATGCTGCCGCCCGGCACGCTGGATTTCCTGGAAGAGCCGATCCGGGATGAATGTCCCGAAGCCTATGCCTCGCTGCGCACCTTAACCCCGGTGCCCTTTGCCATCGGCGAGGAGTTTTCCAGCAAATGGGCCTTTTTACCCTACATCGAGCGCGGCCTGACCAATTTTGCCCGGTTGGATGTGTGCAATGTGGGTGGTTTTACGGAAGCGATGAAGGTCGCCGGCTGGTGCGAAGCCCATTATATCGACCTGATGCCGCACAATCCCCTCGGCCCTATCAGTACCGCCGCCCATGTACACTTTTCTGCGGCTGTGCCCAATTTTTCCTGGTTAGAGGACCGGGCTAATGAGTTTACCTTCAGCGACGAACTCTTTCCCATGCAACTGAAGCGCACAGGGGACCATTACGCCGTGCCCCAGGGCCCAGGGTTAGGGGTTGAATTCAACGAGGAGATGGCCCGCGAACCTTTCAAATTCTCGGAATCCCCCCACCTGCACCGGGCGGATGGCTCCCACACGAACTGGTAAAATCCGAAAGGAAAAGAAATTTAACAGGATAAAAGGATAGGTGGCAGGATAAGATAGGATAAAGCGGAAAAGAGCTTTGCAAGGAATCGATATTATGCTTTTCATCCTGCTGTCTTTATCCTGCCGTTTTTATCCTTCTTATCCTGTTATATTCTTTCTTATCAGTTACACACAACCCGGATAGGACTTGCCTCGGATTGAAATGTAATCGACATGAACCTCATCCGGGGCGCTCAAGTCCCGCGATTGGGCAATCATATAGTGCAAGGCCCAGCCGCGCCGCCGGTAAGCGGTGGTATTCGCCCCGGTATAATGCAAATTCAAGCTGTGGTGGAACATACAACCGCCGGCCGGCAGCTCAATGGCCCTATCCGTGGCTTTGACTTCGTCGGTCAGGAGCTGCGGTAGATGTTGTAATTGGATCAAGCCGAGGGTATGGCTGGCAGGTATACAGCGCATGCATCCGTTATCGACGGTGGCAGCATCGATGGCAATCCAGCAGGTGATCTGGCTTTGGGGGACGAGATGTGGCCAGGAGGCGGTATCCTGGTGGTACTCCTTCGCCGAGCCGAGGTGTGGCGGTTTCATAAAGATCTGATCGCCCAGCAGCTTGATATCTTCGGTGCCGAACAGATCCACAATCACATCCACAATCTTCGGGCTCCGGGCGGTATGCTGAAAGACTTCATCGACGAAGGAGGGGAAATTGATCTTGCGCAACTCATCCAGCGGGTTGGCGGCTTTAGCTTCCCCTTTGATGATGCTCGGCTCTTTTTGTAGGATCGGGATGCCTTTGATGTCGGCCGGCAAATTCACCCGGCCATAGGCAATATCTTCCGTCCGCTGCTGCAATGCGCGCAGCTCCTCTGCACTCAAAAGCTGGGGATAGGGCAGAAATCCGTCGCGCCAGAAAGCTTCTTTTTGTTCCGTACTAATGGTCATATTTTCTCCTCTATGAGATAAAGTTTCTCTGAACAGAAATTTCTAGGTATAGACTGGGGTGAACGTCTCCCAGGCTTATACCAGTCTTTGCCCGGAATGTCAAAGCTCAGGACGTCGTAACGGTGCAGATTTTTCTTTAGGGCCGAGAAGCCAGACCTCCGATCAAGGTGTCCAGGTGCATTACAAATTCCAGAGCCAGCTCAATATGGGAACCCAGGGTCGTATAATAGTCCCAGTGCCAGTATCCTGCCGCATTCTGATTGTCAATATACCAGTCGCCCATCTTGTGGGTCCAGCTCAAGTACTGCTCCTCGCCGGTAAGCTGGTATAGCAAAGAGCTGCCCCAACTGCTCTTGCAGACGTGGGAGTAGTCGAATTGGCGCTCGGTGGCGGCCATCGAGAACGCCTGGTATTTGCGGGCCAGAGCCATATATTCCGGCCGGGGGTCTACCATATACAGGCGGCAGAGGAAACCGGCGGAGATGCCACCGATGGTCCAGCGCTGCCGGCGGGCGGCCTGGTTTTCTACCAGGTACCCAATTTCGCGCTCTTTGGGATATTCTTTGATCGGCGCCTGAGTCTGGCGCGATAGGGTGTAGTAGAAACGCTCTGGTAAGGCCTCCTGCACCTGATAGATGTTTTTCAGAAAGCGATATACATCGCGCGCCTCATCGATATGCCCCGTAGCCAGGCAGGCAAAGCCCGCGCCGCAGGTAAAGGGGATATCCATGTCATCGCTCATCCCCCCATCGTCTAATTTATCGTTGGCGAAGCCGCCCGAGCGGGGGTCCCGATAAGTGAGCAAATTAGCCATCACGCCACAGCTCAGATCATACTGCAGTGCCAGGTGGGCGCCGATGATGAGGGCTGAGTTCTGGTAGGTATAGGCATAGCCTGAAGTGCGGTATGGGCCATCAATAGTGCCTTCAGGCGTCAGCATATGCTGACGGATCCAACCACAGATCGCGTGCGCCGCCTCCGTCTCGCCGGTGACAGCAAACGTCCAGGGCGCCCGGTAGAAATAAAATCCCTCTTGCGGGTCTCCGATAGATCCATCGGAGTTCATTTGCTGCAACAGCCATGCCATTCCCCGGCGGCGCGATTCCCGGTACGCCTGCAGCTTCACTTGTTTCACGTCCATCGAAAGCCTCGTAGCCATAGAGCTGCTCTCCTTGTTTTCCATCATAAGACCCGCCAGGTAGAAAAAGAGTTAAAATGTTGCAGACGTATTGGCACCCAGGAAAATAGCTGGCGTAGCGCCGATATTGGTCCATTCTTGATCACCTTGACGAGATTTGCCAAATTTGCTAGAATTACTGCTGCATATAATCCTTTTCCTGCCCCTGCCCCCGTAGCTCAATTGGACAGAGCGAAGGACTTCTAATCCTTAGGTTACAGGTTCGAATCCTGTCGGGGGTATACATACTACATCCAACCCGATAAACCTGCAACGGTCTACCGCGACTTTCTGCTAGATGCTGAGGAAGATAGCAACTCGTGCCCGGAAGCCTCCACTTCAGGCCCCAACCACCTGGCCTGATCGGAAACCCTGGCAGCTCCGGCCCGGTCTCTCGAGGACAAGAAGCATCAGCGCGGGGTGTCAACCCGCTGACAGAGGTATGTTATCTACGTAGACATAGGGGGATGACCGGACACAGCCCTTTGGGCATAGTATTTGCCCAGGGCAATCGCATCATCTTGGAGCGCTCTCATGAAGGCTCTCTATGAGGCAGTATAGGTGCTGTGGTTCAACATTCAGCTTATCTGGTCAATTTGCCGCGTCTCCTGACGGTATATCTTTATAATAATGCTATTACCAGGTTTCGCTGAAAATTTCCGGCTTTAAGTGAAGTATGCGCCCCACTTTGTCCTTTGTAGAGGGCAAAAATAGGGCAACAAGAAATGTCGATAATTCGTCTGCTGCATAAGATTATGGAAACAGGTATCTCTGTTGGGGTTTTATCTGTTAGGAACACCGGGCATATTCAGGTGGATTGGCATTCTGAATATCGTTGCGGCGCTGGCGAGCCTGGTGATGTTGGCAAATCGTAGCTCTCGGGCTACCATAGTGGGGAGAAAATAATGGCTTTTGCCCTGGATAAAGTGGTACCGTGGGGCAGGTCCTACGAAGAATATGTCAGGATGTTTAACCTGACGGAAAGGGAGCTGGAGGGACGCATCCTGGGGTGCGGCGATGGGCCGGCCAGCTTCAATGCGGAAGCTACGCAGAGAGGCCACTCAGTTATCTCTTGCGACCCGATCTACCAATTCACGGCAGCGGAGATCGCGCAGCGCATCGATGAGGCTTACCAGCAGGTGATAGACCAGTTAGGTAAGAATACAGAGGATTACGTCTGGGATCTGATGCCTACTCCTGAAGCGGTGGGGCAGACCAGGATGGCGGCCATGCGCCGTTTCCTGGATGATTTCCCGCGGGGAGTAAAAGAGGGCCGGTATGTGGATGCCAGTCTGCCGTATTTGCCCTTCCAGGACAAAGAATTTGACCTGGCCTTGTGCTCGCACTTTCTATTTCTTTACACGGAGCAGCTATCCCAGGAGTTTCACCTGGACTCGATCATTGAGCTATGCCGTGTAGCAACGGAGGTGCGCATTTTCCCACTGCTAAATCTGGGGGTAAACATATCGGCCTACGTGGCGCCGGTGACAGCCGCGTTGGAACAGCGGGGTGGCCGGGTTGAGTTTAGGAGAGTGCCCTACGAATTCCAAAAAGGGGCTCACACGGCTATGTATATTGTTAGCTGAGGTAGCGCAGATTCATTTATCTGGACTTTAGACTAAATGCGTTTTGCTACTACATGTAGTAGTTCAATGCATAGAACAACCACAATATGTGCCACTGAATGTCAATTAGTCTAAACTTCAGTCTATGGCAGCCAGGTAGGCCAGCTTCCTGCTGCTTCCACCTGGCGCAACGTTTGCGCTTGGACATCTATCAGTGCGATTTCCGGCTGGATAGCCGCCTGGCCCAAAGCGAAGCGCTGAAAGAGCAGGTAACGGCCGTCCGGCGACCAGGATATGAGGCCATGGTGATAGCCGGGATCGTCAGAAATGGGATGGGCACCGCTGCCATCAGCCTGCATCAACCAGATTTGATCCCCAAAAGTATTTTGTGAGCCTACCAATTTGCGCGCGAAAGCGATTTGGGCGCCGTCGGGAGACCAGGCCGGGGCGCTGTCCTCCACATCATTATCTCCACTTAGATTCACCCATTGATTAGGTTCCGGATTTACTTGCAGCAGATGGGCGGCAAAACCCTCTCCCCGCGCCTGAATAGCGGGAACAATGAGAGCCGTGCCGGCAGCATTCCAGACGCCGGGCGCCCCCATCTCGCTGGGAACTGCACGGATACGACCATCGTTCAGATTAAAAGCGTAGACACCCTGGTTTGTAGGAGAAACATAGCTAAGCCATTGGCCATCGGCGGAAAAAGCGGCGCCAAAACCCAATATCTGGCTATCTTGAAATACCGGGGCAGTCGCGCCGCCGGACAGGTCCAGCCACCAGAGGCGCGGCAGGCCAGGCGGGCCGCCGGGCGTTGCAAGGGCGCGCTTCTCAAAAACGATGCGGCCGCCGGCGGGAAACCAGGCGGCCCCGCTGCAAGCGCCATCTGGACAGGCAAGCAGTTCGTGGCGGGCGGCGCCATCCACATTCATGATCCAGAGATCATTCCTGCTATCGGGGTAGGAAATCGTATAGATGATTTGGGCGCCGTCGGGAGAGAGCGCATAATCCCAGATCCCATAGGGTTCCTTGGTGAGTTGTAAAGGACTGCTGCCACCCAGCAGAGTAAGAAATAGCTGATCGCGCTCCTGGGCATCGCGGCTCATAAACAGGATGCGCGGCCGGCCAGTGCGGAAATGCCACGTATAAGGCCGGAGCAGTATCCGGTCCCGCTGGCTTTGGAGACCGGGTTGCAGAGTGACGGTATAGACGGTATCAGCAGATAAGGGATGGGAGGGGAAGAGCAGCAGGGATCGACCTTCCCAACGGAGGGTGCCGGTCACCGGAGGGGATAAGGAGACAGCCGGCGCCGGACCATCGGTGACCATATCCTGGTCAAAGGTAATACGCAGCACAGCTTTCGTGGAAGCAAGCGACCCCGGTTCTGCCGGACTGACCTGCACGACCCGCACCCCCACCTGATCACCGCGCCAGGCAAGCAGGAGAACAAAGGTGAGCGCAGCAGCCAGGGTAATGAGGGCAGCTCTGTCAAACAGGCTTAAGTGAAAACTAAAAAAGGGGGTTTCTATTTTCCACACAGCAGATCTACTTTACGGATACAGGTAAGGTTGAGGTGAAGGTGTTGATAAAAGATAGTGCCAGGAAAGCATCTACGGATGAAATAGCGGTATTTCGATCTCGTTAAGGATATCAGAAGAACAAGAGAAATATAGGCCCTGTCAGTATCCCTGTCAAATAGGCTGGTTTGATCCATTTGACAAGTTGATGTTGACACACTATAATACACACTATATACACACCTGGGGAAATAAAAATGCAGCGTCTCAATTTCACGTTGGATGACAACACCGTAGAGCTTCTGGAGAGACTGGCCGAGAAATACTACAGCGGAAACAAGTCGCTTACCGTGCGGGCGGCATTAGAATCCCTGGCGGCGCACGCGGGGCATGAGGGCTGGGTGATTACCGGGTATACGCCGGTGGTTATCGCTGAAGAATCCGCCTGCCATACTTGTGGCGAAACCCACGACAAGGGAGAAGTGCTCTACAGGCCGGTCTTTGAAAGAGGCGCGAGCTCCAAGGCTCTGCCGAAGATCCCCGCGGAAAATTGGCTAGATTGCTCTCATTGTGTTGAACAGGCAACTTCCTGATTGATCCGAAAGACCAGGAATGTTTTGTGATCCTTTTGTCGATTTGATGGAAAAGGGGTTAAGCTAGATAAGTACTAACACCACTCTAAACCGGGCGAAGGTATGATGGCTGCGAAATTTAGGTCGAGAAAACGGGGCAGCGGGGAAAAGCACAGATGGTTAGCTATAATCTTGATGACCTTGATAGCAGGTATATTGGCAGGTTGTGCGAATAGCAACAGTAGCCCAAGCTCTGCGGCAATAGCAAAGCAACCAGATGCCGCCGGCAGTGGCAGCTCCACAACGATCAATGTTGTAGCGGCGGAGAATTTCTACGGCGATATCGCCAAACAGATCGGCGGGGATCGCATTTCGGTAGTGAGTATCCTCTCCGACCCGGCAGTTGATCCCCACGAATATGAATCGAACGTGAAAAACGCCGTAGCGGTGACGAAGGCGCAGTTGGTGATCGAGAATGGCGGCGGGTACGACGATTGGATGGATAAGCTGCTCTCCGCGTCGCCCGACCCGAAGCGCGTGGTATTGACAGCTTTTGACATCGCCCAGGTCAAGTTGCCCGACAATGAGCACGTCTGGTATAGTATCGACAACGCGCGCACGATAGCGCAAGCCATGACAGATAGCCTGAAGAAACTGGACACAGCTAATGCCGCCACATTCGATGGCAATTTACAGAAGTTCAACCAATCCCTGACCGGTATCCAACAAAAGATAGATACGATCAAGGCCAAGTACCATAGCACCCCGGTCGGGCTCACGGAGACAATCTTCTTGTATCAAACAGGCCCCTTGGGTCTCGACGTGCTTACACCCATCGAGTTCCAGAAAGCGATTGCCGAGGGAAACGATCCACCCGCCGATACGGTAGCGGCTGCGAACGACCAGGTTAATAAACGTGAGGTCAAAGTGCTGATCTACAACTCACAGAACGATGCTCCCATTACCAGGGACCTCAAGCGCGCCGCCCAAAAACAAAATATTCCTTTAGCTTATATCACAGAGACGATGCCCCCTAATAAAAGCTATCAGACCTGGATGCTTGACCAGCTCAACGGGCTGGAACAAGCTTTAGCTTCAGCCGCGAAATAGGGGGCTCTTGACACAAGGGGCAAGCACTTGACACAGGCAGCGGTGGTAGAACTGGAGCATGTTAACATCCAGCTTGGCGGCCGGGATATCTTAGAGGACATCAACTTTACGGTAACCGAGGGTGAGTTCATTGTCATGCTTGGTCCTAACGGCGCCGGGAAGAGTACCTTGCTCAAGCTCCTGTTGGGATTGATCAACCCGAGTAGCGGCCTGGTGCGCGTGCTCGGCAAAACGCCGCGCCGGGGCAATCAAGCCATTGGTTATGCACCGCAACACCGCACGCTCGAAGCTGACGTGGCGCTACGCGCCCGTGATCTGGTAGGCTTTGGTCTCGACGGCCATCGTTGGGGGATCGGCTGGCCTGATCCCCAGCGGCAAAGAATTGTTGATCAAGCTTTGGCAGAGGTTGACGCATTAGCTTTTGCCGATGCGCCGGTCGGGCAGTTATCCGGTGGCGAGCAACAGCGACTGTTGATTGCCCAGGCCCTCCTGGCTAATCCGCGATTGCTCTTGCTCGACGAGCCGCTGGCAAATCTGGATCTCAACCACCAGCGTGAGATAGTCGATTTGGTAACCCGGGTATGCCGTGGGCACAACATTGCCGTGATGTTAGTGACCCACGATATCAACCCGCTGCTGCAAGTGGTTGACCGGGTCATCTACATGGCGCACGGACACAGCACCATCGGCACGCCGGAGGAAGTGATAACCAGCAGCACGCTTACCCGGTTATATGGATCGCCCGTCGAGGTCATCCATGCTCTGGACCGGTTATTCGTGGTCGGCGCGGAAACTTAGTCATCGAGCATAGGGGCACAAGAGCTCTATTCCACGCCGTTACACGTATCTCTTCACCAAGGAAAAAATTCGTGTTTGAAATGCTGCAGTATCCGTTCATCCAGAATGCCTTTTTAGCAGGCTCTTTTGTGGCGGTAGTGGCCGCCATCATAGGCTACTTTCTCGTGATACGCGGCCTGACATTTGCAGGTGATGCACTATCCCATATTGGCTTTGCCGGCGCTGCCGGCGCGGTGCTCTTAGGAGTTGACCCCCTCTTCGGCTTGCTTGCTTTCTCAGTGGGAGCAGCCATTGGTATTGGGCTGCTTGGCAAAGAGATACGGGAACGGGATATTGCCATCGGTATTATGATGACTCTCGCGCTGGGTTTCGGCATGCTGTTCCTCTCGCTCTACAAAGGTCGTGCGGAACGGACGTACAGCATCCTGTTTGGCACCATCCTGGGTATTGATAAGACCGATATCCTGGTAACGGCTATTTTTAGCCTGTTCGCCATAGCAGTGGTATTGATACTTTTCCGGCCTCTCCTGTTTATCTCTTTCGACCCGCAGGTTGCCGAAGCACGTGGGGTGCCGGTGCGCCTGATCGCGATTGCCTTCATGATCCTGGTGGCCGTTACCGTGTCGATATCGGTGCAGGTCGTGGGCGTGCTGTTGATTTTCACCTTGCTTGTGGGACCGGCGGCCACTGCAATTCGCCTTGCCCGGCGTCCGCTGGCGGCCATCGGGTTGGCCGTGGCCCTGGGACTCGGCTATACCTGGCTGGGGATCCTATTCGCGGCGAATAGCACCTGGCCAGTGAGTTTCTTTATCGCGACCCTCTCTTTTGGGGTCTATCTGCCGGTACGCATCTTTTCCCCATTCTGGCGCGCGCGCTCTTTCCCATTCTGGCGCACGCGACGCCCTGGTCTCAGAGAGCAGAGATCAGGCTCCACGGAAAAGTCCGAGCGTCTACCAACTTCAGGGGAGCAGGAGCGACAAGCTGAAGTTCCGGCAGCGAGCCACCTACGCAGATAACTGCAGGAATCAGTAGAGTTATGTTTAAACTGTTGCAGTACGAGTTTGTGCAAAACGCCTTTATGGCGGGCACGATTATCGCCATTCTGGCCCCTATCATCGGCTATTTCGTGGTGGTGCGCGCCCAGGCTTTTGCGGGGCATGCGCTCTCGCACATTGGATTCGCCGGCGCCACCGGGGCCGCCCTGCTAGGTGTTAATCCCCTGTTGGGCATGTTCACCTTCACACTGTTGGCGGCTTTGGCTATCGGCGCCTTGGGTGAGCGCGTCAGAGGGAGGGACGTAGAGACAGGGATGGCGCTTTCGTTCGCCCTGGGACTGGGGGTGTTGTTCCTGAGCCTTTACTCCCAATATAGCAGGGAGACGGTCAGCATCCTCTTCGGTTCTATTCTAAGCATCTCCCACGATAATGTTCTGATCACCCTGGCTGGCAGTATCGCAGCGCTCTTGCTGATACTCCTGATGTTTCGCCCTTTGCTCTTTGCCTCGATAGATCCGGTGGTCGCGGAGAGCCGCGGGGTGCCGGTGCGCCTGCTGTCCATCGGCTTTCTGCTGCTACTGGCCGTTACCGTCTCTGTAGCCGTGCAGGTCGTGGGCGTGCTACTCGTTTTCGCCCTGCTCGTAGCGCCCGCCGCCACTGCCGGGCGGCTAACGCACCGGCCTATCAGCGCCATTGCTCTGGGAATTCTGCTGGGCCTGGCTTTCACCTGGGGTGGGTTGGTATTGGCTATTGCCAGTCGCTGGCCGGTCAGCTTTTGCATCGCGGCGCTGGCCTCCCTCTGCTACGTCATCACCGTTTTGCGGCGCTCCTGGCGGACACCACACCGCTACAAAGCATTACCGCACCCCAACCGGGAGTACGTATAGGTGCTAATACCGGCAGTTGGTGTTACTCAGATAAGCATCTATACTACCAATATTGTTGATTTACGACTACATGGTAACTGCGAATAAGTATGGGGTCATTTCCAGGAGGAATATGTTGAATAGCACGGCAGGTTTGCAAGAGATGCTTGAACTCCGCTTTCCGGCGATAGCAATCGGCTTTCTTAATTCTCCCCCGGCCGGTATGGCCAGATGGCCCGGCGGGCCGGTGCCGGCAGGTTGTGTGTTTTGGCAAAAAGCCATGGATGGGCAGATATTTTATACCACACCTGAGGATCATTATAACTGCGCGGTTGGGGCTTATACCCATAAGATCGCTCTGCCAGAGGGCCGGGCAGGGGAACTGGAACAAACGATCGGTTTTATGGTCGATAGCCAATATCTGGACATGTCCGAAGTGGCGGGAATTCCAACCCTCGCCCAATCCCCGCCGTATGTGGCCTACTCCCCGCTGGATCAGGCCAATTTTATACCGGATGTGATTCTGGTGGCGGCCAAGCCGTCCCAAGCGATGCTCCTCTATGAAGCAGCCGTGAAAGCGGGAGCCGGGAATGCTTTAACGAATGCCCTGGGACGCCCTGCCTGCGCAGTGTTGCCGCTGACCACCAATAGCGGCGCTACCTCGCTCTCCCTGGGCTGTAAAGGGAACCGCACTTTCACCGGGCGGCCAGATGATGAGATGTATGTCTGCATACCTGGGCAAAAGTGGCAGGCGGTAGTCGGCAAGCTGGCGGAAACCTTCCAGGCGAACCAGACCATGGGGAATTTCTATACGGATCGTAAATGCCTGTTCCCGGCCGGGTAAGCAATGACAAAGAGGATTTTATCTTTTGGGCTTGGCCAATCACTTGACAAAACAGATTACTTCCCCTAAACTTAATACTGGATGGGGAGTAGCCACCCGGAGAAATGGGTCGATCAATCGTCAATACGGAGATAAACCTCCCGGTTGATCGCGTGTGTAGAGACCTTCGTGTCAGACACTATTGGCGAGACCTCCACGACTATTATTGCCGTGGGGGTTTTTTTATAAGCCTCCCGGCCCCTACTGATAAGGAGCTGGAAAATGGGAACGGATAGTGTCTGGATATGGGTGGCCTTCAATTTGTTCGTGCTGGGTTTGTTAGCCCTTGACCTGGGTGTTTTCCACCGCAAAGCCCACGCTGTATCTGTGAAAGAGGCGGCCATCTGGAGTGTCGTCTGGATTGCGCTGTCGCTGGCCTTCAACGTCCTGATCTACTTTTGGCGTGGGCCTCAACCGGCATTGCAGTTCTTCACCGGTTATCTCATCGAAAAATCTCTTAGCGTCGACAACATCTTCGTTTTCGTACTGCTCTTCTCTTTCTTCGCCGTACCCGCAACGTACCAACACCGGGTGCTCTTCTGGGGCATCCTGGGAGCGCTGCTTATGCGTGGCGCCTTGATCGCCGTTGGCGCCGTGCTACTTGAGCGCTTCCACTGGGTCATTTTCATCTTCGGGGCCTTCCTGATCTTTACCGGGATCAGAATGGCTTTGCACCGTGGCGCGGAAGAAATCCATCCAGAAAACAATCCAGTCGTGAAGATTTTCCGCCGGTTTATGCCGGTGACCGGCGAGTATCACGGTGAGCGCTTCTTTATCCGCCAGGCCGGCAAATGGATGGCGACCCCTCTATTCATGGTATTGCTCATTGTGGAAACTACCGATCTAGTGTTTGCGGTTGACTCGATCCCGGCCATATTTGCTGTCACCCAAGATCCCTTTATCGTCTATACGTCGAATGTCTTCGCAATTCTAGGATTACGCTCGCTGTATTTTGTCCTGGCAGGGGTAATGGACAAATTCTACTATCTGAAGTTAGGACTGGCAGTAATATTGACCTTTGTGGGTGTGAAGATGCTGATTTCGGATATATACCATATTCCTATCACGCTCTCGCTGTCTGTGATTGCCGCAGTGCTTGTCGTGGCAGCAGCGGCCTCCTGGCTGAGGGTGAGGCGCCTGGGCAGCCAAAAAAGTATACCATTTCCGGACTTAGGCTCATAATAATACCTTGTTACAGGGAATTTCAGCTTCTTAAACCAACCAAGTTGAAAATTCAAAGAGGAGATTAAACCATGCATGTTTGGAATACAGTCAAAACCACGGTATTACTTGGAGCATTAACCGGCCTGTTTCTGGTTATCGGTTCGGCGTTGGGCGGGCAATCAGGACTGGTGATCGCCTTCTGCCTGGCTGTGGTCATGAATATGGGCGCCTGGTGGTTCTCGGACAGCATCGTTCTCAAAATGAGCGGCGCCCGGGAAGTTACTCAGGAGGAAGCGCCGGAGCTGCACCGTATGGTGGAGATGCTAGCTGCCCGTGCTGAGCTGCCTAAGCCAAGAGTCTACATCATCGAGGAGCAAATGCCCAATGCCTTTGCCACCGGCCGCAGCCCAAGCAAAGGGGCTGTAGCTGTGACCACCGGAGTCATGCACCTCCTGAGCCGGGAGGAATTGGCAGGCGTGATCGCTCATGAGCTGGCCCATATTAAGCACCGGGACACCCTGATTTCGAGTGTAGCCGCTACTATTGCAGGCGCTATTACCATGCTCGCTAATATGGCCCAGTGGGCTTTGATCTTCGGCGGTCTTGGGGGCTCCAACGATGAAGAGGAAGGTGGTCTGGCCACCATAGCCGGGAGCCTGGTGATGATTATCGTAGCGCCGATTGCCGCACTGCTCATCCAGATGGCTATTTCTCGTTCGCGGGAGTTTAGCGCCGATACAGGCGGCGCCCGCATTTTAGGGAATCCCTTACCACTCGCCGGAGCTTTGGAAAAATTGGAATTGATGTCACAGCGCGTGCCGATGCAGGTTAATCCTGCCTCCTCACACCTGTACATAATAAATCCCTTGCGGGGCGGACTCAGCGGCCTTTTCCGTACCCATCCCGATACGGCAGAGCGGGTGGCACGCCTGCGGACAATGACAACCGTAGAACTGGCGGCAATCTGAGCCGCTTTAAGGTACCATTCTGAACCGAGGACCGGAGGCAGGTAGCATGCTCCCTACCTCCGGCCTCGGACACCCCATAAGGCTACTCTCTTACCTACGGTGTATCGTCCTCTTCCGCCACCCGGATCAACAAGAGAGGTTGGACTGCCCGCAAGGCGATGCGCGGTGCGACACTGCCGGACAGAAAAGCATCCAACCCGGTTTTGCCATGGCTGGCCATGATGATCAGGCCGATATCCAGGCGCCCGGCCAAATCCAGGACAGCCGGGACGGGATCACCCCGGATAATTTCGGCGCTGGCCGCTAGAGCCTCGAGACGACAGCGATCTAAGAGTTGCTGCAGGTAATCCACGCCTCCCTGGCGGGCCAGGTCCAACACAGCCCGCATGGTACCTGGCAGCAACAAACCCGTCAGCGCCTGCCCCCCGGAGAGCGTAGAGAGGGTCGGAATCACCAATACTAAATGCATCTGTGCCTTAAAAGCCCCGGCAATAGCGGCAGCCACCGTAAATCCTTGCTCATGGGATGGTAACCCGTCCAGCGGCACCAGTATCTGCTCCAGGGCGAAAGATGCTATACCGGTCGGATCGAGCGGCGACCCTGTGGTCGCGTTCAGCCGTCCTTCGGCAGGTGGAATCATCAGAATTGGACAGGTACCATGCTGTAATACCTGCAGGGCTATGCTACCATAGAACAAATCCTTCAAGCCTCCCCTGCCGTGGGTACACAAAACGATCAGGTTGGAGCCAATCTCTTGCGTATGCAGCACAATACTCCGGGCCACATCTCCCTCTCCCTCCCGGTGAACATGGATCTCAATAGGATAGGAGACAGAGGAAATGGAGCGCAGCCGAGTGGCTACGCCCTCCAGGTATGCTTGAGCTTCGGCTGTATCGGCCAAATGGTGCTCGCCGTGGATGGTAGCCGGTGGGCGCTGCTCTATCACATGTAGCAATATGACCGTCGCCTGGTACCGGCCGGCGAAAAGCGCAACGGCCCCCAGCACCGCTTCCGCCAATCTTGACCCATCTAGCGGAACGAGAATACGCTGCGCCTTAAAATCCGCGGCAGGGGATTGATTTTCCATCAGGTTAGCCTCCAAAGAATGTCTGGTAGAGGAGGAAGAAATTCAGCGCTACGATCAAGGCCGCTACAATAGACACTATGATGGTGGTGACGCGGTGGTTGACCAACACGCCCATCAAATCCTGCTGCCTGGTAAAGAGGATCAGTGGGATTAGGGCGAAGGGAATGCCAAAGCTTAACACAACCTGGCTAATAACCAGGGTACGCGTCGGGTCCAGGCCGATAGCGATGACCGCCAATGAAGGTATCATAGTGACCACCCGCCGGATCCAGATAGGTATGTGCCGGTGTAAAAAGCCTTGCATGATAACCTGACCGGCCATCGTACCAACAGTAGAGGAAGAGAGGCCGGACGCCAACAGAGAGACGGCAAATACCCAGCTTGATGCCTGGCCCAACAGGGGCGCCAGAGTACGATGCGCCTCTTCGATGGTGCCGATCTCATTCAGACCGGCGCGGAAGAAGGTCGAGGCGGCCATAATCAGCATCGCGATATTGATGAAGCCGGCCAGACTCATGGCAATCAGCACGTCCACGACCTCGAAACGGAAGAGACGGCGCAGTTGCTGGGGGTCACGGGTGACGATACGTCCCTGGGTTAAGGCGGAATGAAGGAAAATGACATGCGGCATGACCGTTGCCCCTAGAATTCCGGTCGCCAGCAAGATACTTTCCACCCCGCTAAACTGAGGTACCACAGCATGATAGATAATCGTACCCCACTCCGGGCGATCCAGAAAAGTCTCAATTACATAGCAGAGGGCAATCACCCCAACCAGGGCAGTGATAACGGCTTCCAGGGGGCGGAAGCCGCGGCGTTCGAGCCCAAGAATGATAAATGTCACAATAGCGGTCAAAAAACCGCCTAATAGCAGTGGTAAATGAACCCTTTTTTGCTTTGCCCACCCAGAACTTCGGTCGCGTCAAGGACAGTCTGCACATCGCCGGATCTAACCTGTTCGTGAGGTATAGATGATCCGGGTGGCATAGAACCTCATCGCCTCATGAGATGAAATTAGCTGGTAATGTTAGACGTAAGGTTGATTCTTAGGTATGACTGCTACGGCCGGACATCGGTCACATAGATATAGCCGGCAACTTCCCGCCCAAGAGCATGTTCAGTGTTCCCGATACGTATAGTGATCGGACCATCGAAAGGGGCTGTATCTAGGACGCTCAACTCTACCTGGGGATATATCCCCAGGACGCCAAAATAACGCAAGAGAGCCGGGTCATGGTCGCTCACTTCGGCGATGATAGCCTTCTGGCCCGGCCGGAGGTCTGCCAACCGCTCTCCCCCCTGGCGAATCATCAGCCCGGAACGGGTGGGAATCGGTGCGCCATGGGGATCGGTAGTGGGATGTCCCAACGCTGCATCTATGCGGTCTTCCATCTCTTCGGACAGGACATGTTCCCATTTATCAGCCTCTGCATGCACCTGGTCCCAGGGCACTCGCAGCGCTTCCGCCAGGTAGAGCTCAATGAGGCGATGGTGGCGAATGACTTCCAGAGCAATCTTAAGACCCGCCTCGGTCAAGGAGACCCCTTGGTAAGGTTCGTGGATCACCAGATGCATGCCAGCCAGCTTTTTAACCATGCCGGTAACCGAAGCCGGGACTACACTCAGATGGTCTGCCAGAGCAGTGGTCGCCACTTTACCCTCCTCGCTCTGGAGTTCGTAGATCGCCTTTAAATAATCCTCAACTGATTGTGTCTGCACTTTAATATCTCCAAAAATATCAATTTAGCTTAACCTAAATCTCGTAAAATTATAAACCTAAATATTCTCCTTGTCAAGCGGGCACGTAACAAGTAGCTCTGATTGCCACTGTTTGCATGACAGAGATCCATGATATATACTGCGAGCACTGCTGATATGAAAATGGCCCCTGGAGAGTTTAGCTCTTGAACAACTGTGTTTTCTGTGAAATTCTAAAAGGGAATCTCCCCTCTAGCCAGATCTACCGGGATGAACACTGCACTGCTTTCATGGACATTCAGCCGATTAATCCTGGTCACCTGCTGGTCATTCCGAACGTACACGCCCCTTTTCTCGCCGACCTGGATGAAGCCACCGGGGCGCATCTATTTCGCATCGCACAGCGACTGGCTCAGGCTTTGCGGCAAAGCGGGCTGCGCTGCGAAGGCATCAATCTTTTCCTGGCCGATGGCGCAGCGGCTATGCAAGAGGTATTCCATGTGCACTTGCACGTCTTTCCCCGTTATGCCGGTGATGGTTTTGGCTTGACCTTCAGTCCCTCATATTTTCATCGCCCACCCCGCAAAGCGCTAGACGAAGCGGCCAACCTGATCCGGCAAACATTAGGCCCTTCTCGTGAGCTTTAAGTTGCAGATTGTTGTAAAAAACAAATTGCTGAACAAACTGCTATAATTTCTTACATGACATCAATTCAACTCTTCTTTCTGGGTCTGCCGCACATAGTACAAGATAAGCGCCCGGTTGTCGCGCTTACAGCCAAAGCTACGGCGCTACTAGCTTATTTGGCTATGCTTCGCGCTCCCGCATCGCGGGATCACCTGATGGCCCTTTTATGGCCCGAAAGCTCGGTAGAGGCGGCGCGCAAGAATATGCGCAATACTTTGTGGCATATCCGCAAAGTGACTGGAGACGGCATTATCCAGGTTGACGAAGACCGGCTCTCACTCAGCGACGGTGTATGGGTGGATGCCAGAGAATTCGAACAGTTGGTCTATACCAACCCGCTTGCTAATGGAAAGGCTGCACCGGCCGAATCTCTGCAAACTGCGGTTGATCTCTATGGCGGCCCCTTCTTAGATACTCTGAAATTGGCCGGCGCACCGGAATTCGAAATCTGGTTGGCCTCCGAACAAGAGCGCCTGGGGCAATTGTATCTACACACTTTGACGGCACTGATCAATACACGGCAAGCAGCGGGCGATTGGCACCAAATGATCACTCTGGCGCGGCAAGCGCTGGCTTACGATAACCTGCAGGAGCCCATTCACCGGGCGCTGATGGAGACCCACGCCCGGCTCGACCAGCGCCCGGAGGCTTTGCGCCAGTACGGGATCTTACATACTACACTAGACCACGAATTGGGGGTGGAACCCCTGCCGGAAAGCCTGGGCTGAGAAATTGCGCCGGTCCCGGGTTGCGGCCCGCCAGCATATCTGAACCTGCCCAAAAACCCGGTCTCTAACCATCCAAACTGGAGAAAAGATATGACGAAGTTCTACGTTACCTCACCCATCTATTATGTCAACGATGTGCCGCATATCGGCCATGCATACACTACCATCGCGGCCGATACTCTGGCGCGGTACCATCGCTTGAAAGGGGATGCGACCTATTTCCTGACCGGGACCGATGAGCATGGCCAAAATATAGCCCGCGCAGCGGACAGACATGGCGAGACCGTAGAGGATTATACGGACCGGATTGCCGCTAAATTCAAGGCGTTATGGAGCCAACTGGATATTAGCTATGATGATTTCATCCGCACCACAGAGCCGCGCCACATTGAGGGAGCTCTCAAATTTTGGGAGAAGTTACTGGCTTCGGGAGATGTCTACCGCGACACGTATGCTGGCTGGTATTGCCAATTCTGCGAAGCCTTCTACGATGAGAGTGAGTTGCTGCCCGGAAACCTGGACCCGGTCCATAAACGCCCGGCAGAGTGGGTGGAAGAGTCGAATTACTTCTTCCGGCTCTCGGCTTACCAGACGCGGCTGCAACACCTGATCGAGAACACCGGTTTTGTCCAGCCGGAAACCCGGCGCCGGGAAATCCTGGGGGTACTGCGGCAGGGACTACGGGATTTCAGCATCAGTCGCCAACACGTGCGCTGGGGGATCCCCATCCCTGGCTCGCCAGATGAAGTCTTTTATGTCTGGGTAGATGCATTAAGCAATTACATCACAGCCCTGGACTATGCCCATGACAGCGAGCTCTATCATAAATTCTGGCCGGGGAATCACCTGGTCGGCAAGGATATCATCCGCTTCCACTGCCTCTACTGGCCGGCGATGCTGATGGCTGCGGGCGAGCCCATCCCCGAGCAGGTCTTTGCCCACGGTTATATCACGAAGGATGGGGAAAAGCTCAGCAAAACCACGGGCAATATTATCGACCCGGTGGCCTTGACAGAGGAATGGGGCGCCGACCCGGTGCGCTATTTCTTTATGAAACAGCCCTTCGGTTCCGATTGGAACTATACCGATGAGGCATTTATCAGGGCCTATAACGCCGATCTGGCGGATCAGTTAGGGAACCTGCTCAACCGGACGGTTAGCATGGTGATGCGCTACTATGCCGGGCAAGTACCGGCGCCAGGGCTCGAGGAGCCGGTCGACACGGTGCTGGTCGACGTGGCGCGGGGCTTACGCCTACAGGTCGATCACGCGATGGAACACTTCGCGCCCCATGAGGCCATCGGCGCCATCTGGGAATTAGTCAGCGCGGCTAATAAATATGTAGACGATACAGAACCGTGGAACCTGGCAAAAGCCCGCAAAGAGGCGGGAGAAGCCGGCAAACAGGCCGATGCGCGGCTGGCTACCGTGCTTTATAACCTGGTGGAGTCGCTGCGCCTGATAGCCATTTATATTTCTCCGCTTATGCCTACCAAAGCGCGGGGTCTGACAGAACAATTAGGCATTACCTTGGATAACCACGACGATTGGGAACACATGAGGCAATTTGGGGGCTATCCCGCCGGTAGCCAGATTAAACCCGGCGCCGTGCTCTTTCCCAAGAAAGACTGACCTTCCGTGGCAGATGAGTTGAGCTTGAACGAGAAAATCTATGCCGTAATTCAGGAGATTCCGCCGGGCCGGATCGCGACCTACGGCCAGATTGCCGCCATCGTGGGACCTCCGGCCGATGCGCGCATCGTGGGGTATGCATTGGCAGCCATGGGCCATCAGGCTGCGGTGGTGCCCTGGCAGCGGGTCATCAACGCCCAGGGCAAAATCAGCACCGCCGGCGCCCGCCAACGCCAGATATTGGAAGCCGAAGGCATACTATTCGACCGGACCGGGAAGGCAGACCTGGATCGTTTTGGCTGGCAGGGGCCGGACCCGGCATGGGCCCGCCAGCATGGCTTCCATCCCCTACCACCGGGTACGCCCCCCGGGCGGGCGCCGAGCCCCCACCCGCTGCTGGACTTGCTCCATTTCGAGGACCCTTCAGAAAAAGAGACCGGGTAGAGTGTGCGGCCTGCCTCTCTACCCTGTCTCGTGGTCAGCCTATCCGGCGCGGAGAGTTAGCGGCGGAACCTCCGTATTGCCAGACCCAGAATCATCGAGAGCATGCCGCCGATGCCGGCCAGGGGAGCCAGGGGCAGTTCTGCTCCACCGGTAGTCGGCAAGGCCGCCGGCGCAGCGGCAGGAGCGGCCGGCGGCGCTGCAGCGGCCTTTTCCACCACCGTCTTCAAGAAAGCTGCGATGGTCGAAGCGTCGGCATTGGAGACGATAGTATCTTTAAACATGGGCATGTTATTTCTGGGGGTGCGTAGCTGCGTTAAGACTTCAGCCTCGCTGATGGTCTTACGGCCGGCGCCAAGCACGATTTGGGCGACACGTTCGGCACCCTCACCGTGGCAGGCAGCGCAACGCTTCTGATTGAATAGCACCTTGCCGGGGAGATCATCTGCCTTGGCTTGATAGACCAACGGCGCAAAGCTGGCCGGCTTGGTCAAGGTTTTTAGATAATCATACATATCTTTTATTTCGGTATCGGTCACCTTGTCCGTCTTGAAGAGCGGCATCATACTGCGCGGATTCCGTACCTGGGCCAGGACTTCGTCTACAGTGCGGGTTGTACCCGCCAGAGGTCCAGCATATTTGCCTTCTCCATTCGTGCCATGGCAGCTCTTACACGCTTTTGCATCCCAGGTTGTCTTACCGGCGACGGCATCCGTAGGGGGAGCGGCGGCGGCCACCCATACGCATCAACTTAAGGAATAGACAAAAGGAAGCTAATTTGGCATGATATAGGTGTGAACGCAATTCCATACCAAAGGAGCTTCCCATGGACAGTATACCACAAGTGGCGGCCGCAATCCATACGATCCTGACCACGGTAGCCGA
>SHYO01000028.1 GCA_009692745.1 Chloroflexota bacterium | reverse complement strand
AATGGCGCGGCATCTCCGGCAAAGAAGTCGCTACCTGGTAGAAAATGTGTACGATAATGTCGTCTGTAGTCATGAGATTTCTCCTTTTTGGTTTCGCCACCATAAGGGTATCTCATGACTACCTTTTTCTCAACTAGCACCAATGGTTAGTAAACAGTATACAATAATCCAGGCCACACGTCAAGCGGTATTTACTCTGAATTTTCCCCTTCTCTACCTGTTGACAACATTTATCTTATCATTATAATAAATCTAGCAACAAATTCTAACAACATGGCACTCTCGGGGATCAGAAGAGTAAAAGACGAAGTTGGCGTCACCTGGGCAAACCCGAGGCCAGGTAATACCATAGCGAAGGTGCCTGGAGGATTGGTTAGATCGATCCAATGAATCTCTTTAACCATGTTCATTGGTAAAAACTACCCGATGTCCCCTCCAGAATTGAGCGATCTACCCGCCCAAGATTACTCCTCTTCACTATGCATAACAATATCCGGGAACAGTAATATGTCCTGGTATGGTTTATTTCCATACATCTTATCCCACAATGTCAACATTTGGATAATCAAATTTGCTATCCCCAAATCGCCCGCAACCTGACGAATTTACCTTGTCAGGAAAATCAGTTTGGGGTATGCACTGAACGCCGATATGTAGCAGAAAGGGGGGAAACCACCAGACTGTAAGGCAGTCCCCGAGCAGTATCTTATGTTTGCTAACTCCTTCACTGTTCGCCTCTCTCGCTCACCAGGAGGCGCTTTGCTTACCTGAATGCAGGGGAGGCCCTGGTATGAATGAAAGGATCAGAAGATGTCCAATACGTGGCCCAAGAAACTAATGCGTCAATGCCGTTTTGCCCTGATTGCGGCTCTAGCAGTAATCCTGGTGGGCTCAGCCGCCGGGGTGGGCATTTCAAAGGCGCCGGCGGTGGCGCTAGCCAGCAGTCCAACGGTTCCGACCGCCGCATCAGACGTTAAAACCGCAAGTGATGGCGCCTGGAGCAAGATCCACCCCCGCTTGCAGGCCCAATTGCAGATACGCTTTGGAGGTGATGCCAGGCTGACGTTATCATCCGCAGCCAATGATCAGACCGATGTGCTGATCTATGCCTATCAGGGCACAGACCTGAGCCGCTACCTGACCAGGCTGCTGGTAAAGCCTTATGTGCTGCCCAATGGTTGGCAAGCAATGGTCGGCACGGCTCGAACCCGCGAGCTACTGAAGATTGCCTCAATCTCGACCGTCGTCCAGGTGCTGCCCCAGGAAAACCTGGCTGACTTGCCCAAGAATCTTGATGCTGACATCCAACGTCAGAGCGCTTCGGATTCACACACCACCACAACCCGTATCCAGGCCTTACTGGCCAAAAAAGCGGCAAATCCGTCCGCCAGCTTTATTACAGCCGCTCCTGCCAGCAAGATCATCGCCAATCCCAACCAGCCGAACGACTGGCTGGAGGTCGGACCGGTGGAACACTCTAAGGAAGCCTGGGATAAGGGCTTCATGGGTGATGGTGTGAAGGTCATGGTCAACGATACCGGTATCGATTTCGGCCACCCGGACCTGGTGGGCACACAGGCGCGCATCGATGACGCCGCTTCGCCCTATAACGGCTGGCCCGAGCAATTCGATAGCAGATCCATGTATTTGTTAGCGCGCGACCATTACCTCGGCGAGACAAACATCGAAGATGGCCAGGCTTGGTATATCAGCACCGCTGTGAGCATCACGACGGCCAGCGCTGCCTACAAACCGATTGGCGCAAATACCGCTCACAATTACACCTTGCCCGGCGCCAGTAAGAGCGGCGTCTACCATATCGGCAGCCACCCGGATCAGAGTCTGGCGGCCCTGGCCCATGCTTTGAACCCCAGTTTACCCAACGGCGAACGCGCAGCCGTATTGGTGGTCGATGAACATACCGCCGGGGTTTATGACACGGTATATGTTGATCTGAACTACGACCTGGACTTCAGCAACGACAAAGCGCTGCGCAAGGGCGATGAAATCGCCAACCTGGACCTGGACGGGGACGGATATGCCGACATCTCCGGCGGATTGATCTATTTTATCGCCGATGGCGCCCACCCGCTGCCAGCTTCAGATTGGTTCTGGGGGCTGCCAGCCCCGGCGAAGGCCTCATTGGTAGCCTTCACTATCGTGGATACCGTAGCGGACCCCGGCGCCGGGAACCACGGCCAGCTATGCGCCTCCGAAATTGCGGCTCAAGGCATCGTCAACGGCGGCGCGCCCGCCTGGAAGCCCCCATACGCCGGTAATGGCACCGGTTTGAGCCTGGGCGCCTCACCTCACGCCAAGCTCGTAGCTAACGGCGATTACTATCGTAGTTTCTTTGAGGAAGATGGCCCGCTGTTCGCCGCCCTGGGATACGATGGAACGCCCAACACCTCCGACGATATTCAGATTATCACCAATAGCTGGGGCGGCTCCGCGGTACATAATGATGGCTGGGATAGCGCAGTCTCGCGTTTGTATGACCTGATCCAGCGGAAGATAAACCCGAGTCTCAGCATCCTCAAATCTGCGGGGAACGGCGCCGCCGGGTATGGCACCGTGACCGATGCCCCCCCTTCAGGTATCACCGTTGGCGCCAGCACCAGCTATGGTTCTAGCACCTCCTTTGAGACCATCGACAGCCTCGACCAGATCAATTATGGCGATGTGCAAAGCTGGTCCGGTCGCGGTCCCAACGCCCGCGGCTACCCGGGAATCGATATCCTGGCCAACGGCGCTTGGGGCTACGGGTTGGCCACATTGAACGAGATCGCCGACGGCTGGAACTCCACCGAGCTATGGGGCGGTACATCGAAATCCTCTCCCCAGGCCGCCGGCAACCTGGCCTTGCTCTACCAGGCCTACAAGACCGCGCATGGTAGCTGGCCGACCTACTCTGTTGCAAAAGCCATCTTCAAATCCTCCGCCGATCCCAATGGCCACGACGCGGTCACCCAGGGACCTGGGGTAGTGAACGCCAGCCGGGCGGTAGCTGTCGCCGCCGGTGGGAACTTCTCCCAGTGGCGCGTAGTCCACGCCTCTCCCGGAGCGCCCGCGGTGGATATCATGGTCGACGGCGCGCTGGTGTTGGAGCATGTCGCCTTCGGCGCGATCAGCGCCTATATGACCGTGCCGGCCGGCGCCCACCATGTACAAGTCTACGCCGCCGGCGCGACCTCACCGGCGTTAATCGACACTACCCTGACGACTGCGGCCGGCCAGGCCTATACCATCGCCGCCGCGGGATTGCCCACCGCCCTGGAAGCCGTGGTCGCTATGGACTTCAACCGGTCCGGCGACGCTACCATGGCCCGGGTGCGCCTGGCTCACCTGAGCCCCGGCGCTCCGGCGGTAGATGTGCAGGTATCCGGCGGTGGTGCGGTGCTGTTCAGCAATGTCGGTTTTAAGCAGTTCACCGATTACGTCTCATTACCCGCCGGCAGCTACAGCCTGGATATTAAGCTGGCCGGTAGCGGCACCCTGGTGGATACCATCCCCGGCGTAGCCGTGAGTGGCGGGAAGACTTATACTTTCTATGCCATAGGCATACCTGGCGGCGCCCCGCCCTTGCAAGTCAAGGTCACGGTGGATGCGTACGCCTCCTTCGGCGGCGCCTACGTTACCCCTGACCAATGGTCGGCCGGCGACTACCGTGGCATCAAGGCCTACGGTTTCGCTAACATCATGCTGCCCGGCGCAACCAGCACCCAGACCTTCACCCTCCACAATTCCGCTACCTCACCCGTCACTGCCACCTTGACCACCCAGGCTCTAGTGCGGATCGGGACCAAGGATGTGATCTTCGATACCGTTCTGGCCAATGAGAGTTCCTACAATTCGACCAAGCCCGACTATTTGGCGAATATCACCAACGCCATTCCGCCAGGCACGGACCTGATCGACGTGCAATCTATCTTACCTTGGGATAAGTTCGATTACAACAACGACTACAACACCGACGCCGGCTGGCGTATCATGGTATACGACTGGAAAGATCTGAACGGCGACGGCAAATTGTGGACGGACACGAATAGCAATGGCACCGTGAACAACGGTGAGATTCAAACCGGCGAGTATAACCGATACGGCTATGGATATGACACAGGGACATCGGACGACCAGCGGGTACATGGCCCATTTAATGGTCCTAATAAGCGGCAGCACGATGGCATCTTCGTCGGCTTGCTCCACCGCACCCGCAATAACAATGTTACCAGCACATCGGTACGGGTGCGCGTCACCTTCTACCAGTTACGGCCTATATCGTGGGTCAGCCTGAGCCAGAACAGCATCAGCGTGCCGGCTGGCGCCACCGCCTCCTTTGATGGCAGCGTACATGTGCCCGCCGGTACGGCCATGGGCCTCTACCAGGGTCACATCGTCGCCACCTACGCCGATGGGACCAAGAGCGCTATCCCGCTGACCATCAACGTAGCCGCCAACACCACCGATTTCTCCTTTGGTGGTCCTAACGGCTCGCTGGATCCCTACAACAACGGTACCGTCTCCGGCTTCTTCGACTGGGCCTGGCGCAACGAAGCCGGTGACTGGCGCTTCTACTTCGCCGACCTGCCCGATAGCACACCGGACAATACCAACCTGCTGATTGATACGCGTTGGAATGACCGCCGCACCGACATCGATACGCTACTTTACGGACCGGTGCATGACTCCTTCTCCAACGGCGGCTCTGTAGCGGGTGTGTCCCAGAATTTCCCCGGCGAGCCGAGCTACTACGGCCCCTACAGCCTGGGGTACAAGGGCGGCAGCGCCGACAGGTACATCGGCAGCGGTAAGTATCGCTGGTCGACCAAGACCGGCGGCCCGCGCGAATTCGTGGCGGCTCCGGCAACCCCTGGTCTGAACCTGTTGATGCTGCACAACGTGCTTTTCGGCGGCTCCGACTTTGTCGAAAACTTCACCGGGCGCGTCGGGACGATCCAGGTCAACCCTGCCCCGATTACCATCGTCACCGACAAAGATTCCGGCAGCGTATCGGTCACCGTCAAGTCCAGTCTGCAGTTGGACGACCTGGTAGCCGATGCTTACGGATTAGGCAGGCCTGACAAATACACGGCCCAGGCCATCCACCAGGATGACCCCAACGATACCTCTACCGCCAGCTACCGCAAAACCGTCACGCTGCAGCATGCCTCGCGCCTGGTGATAGATACGGGTGATTGTACATGCACCGATATAGATCTGTATATTTTGTATGACGCCAACAACGATGGCCAGTTTAATTTCAACAGTGAGGTTATTGGGGCCTCTACATCCTCGACCGATCAGGAACACGTGCAGATCTCCTTCCCACCCGATGGGAAGTACCTGATCGCCGTCCATGGCTGGAATGTACCGGCTGGCAATGCTACCTTCAGCCTGACGGTAAACGCCGTTGAGGGCCACGACCTATCGGTGACCAGCATCCCGGCAGGGCCTTTCTCGCAGAACCAGACCATCACCTTCAAGCTAAACTACAACCGCACGATGGCGCCTGGCGAGATCTGGAACGGTGACCTGGTGCTCGGTCCGTCCTTCGCTCCATCCACCTTATTCGTACCGGTGCAGGTAGTGCGCGTCGCTCCTGAGACCGTCAAGGCCTCCCCGGCGAACAATGGGTATGTCGACTCCGCTGCGCCTTTTACCAACTTCTTAGGTGGCCGGCCGATGTACACCGGTGAGGATGGGCGCATCGCCCCCCCGGTGGGCATGGGATTCGTGCGCCACGGCGTCTTCCAGTTCGACCTCTCCAGTATCCCCACCGATGCTGACGTGCTGCAGGCTACGGTCGACCTGACCGGCCTGACGGAGACCGGCTTCCGGGCAGGGACGGAGGGCCTCTTTAATCTACGGCTGCTGGATTCCAGCGTGGATGCCGGCTGGACCAACTGGGGTTTCTGGCCCATCCACAATGCGCCTGCCGCTGCTACCCTCTCCCCGGTCCTTACCATCCCCGCCCTGCAAGCTGGTACGGTGAACACCTTCACCTTCACCCAGGATCAACTGCAGATCATCAAAGCGCGCCTGGGAGGTTCTAAAAAGCTTTCCTTCCGCCTGGATGGTAATCTGCGCAACCAGCGCGATTTCTTCAACTTCGGCTGGGATGGCGGCAACAAGAGTAACGGTCCTGTACTGCACATTACGTACGGCACACCGTAGTGTTAGCACCGTCACCTTCCTGGAAGCAGCTCAGCCCGGCTGAGCACGGAACTTCCAGGAAGGTGGCTGGGAGGCGAGGCTGGCCTCGCCTCCCACTCCCCTCCCCACAATTAGCTTTATTACCGGTTTTTTGGTATAATTCCTCCGGTTTCTGCAAGATTCACTATCTTTCACATGCTGTTCAGTCCCCAGCGGTGCTTAGCGGTAGCTGGGGCAGTCAACCGGAATAGGCATAACCCAATCGCTTTTGGGAAATCAACAAAACCGGGTCATTTCCCCTAGGAAACTAATAAATGCACTCTTCTCATCATCATACCCATAGGCGTCGCTATCATTGGCCACACTTGGCCATCTTCGTTAGTTTATGTATATTTTTCGGATCAATTGCCGGCCTGGAAAATCTCAGTGGGCAAGCGACATCCCACCAGATCCAGGCTGCTGTCCTGCCCCAGACCTCGCTACCTCATCAGATATTCTTGCCCCTGGTTTTGCGGCGCAGCCTGCCTGTTGCGCCACCCGCGGCAACGGCTACCCGGACCCCCAGCGCTACGGCCCAGGCTACTGCCACCCTGACGCCGCAACCAACGTTTACACCTACACCTTCCCCTTCCCCAACGCCGCTACCTGCTGACAGCGTCATTATTTCCAGCCAAAACAGCTATTCTCTCACCCTGGGATCACAACGTCTATTTTATGTGGTGGGTGAAGTGCAAAACCGGGCGGCGGTTGCAGTGGGTAATCTGCGGTTGGTATTAGAATTACTGGACCACAGTGGGAATGTCCTCTCCACCTTGCCTGCCACGGCGGCAGAGCCCCTGGTGGGTAGCCATAAATCCAGCCCCTTCCGCATCGTCGCCACACTGCCTGACGGCTTTGCGACTTACCGTCTGAATGTAACCCGGTTTGAGCCCGGCAATGCCCAGGCAGCCGTCCGGTTACAGGCGCAAAACACCAGCGTTTATGTGGACCCTGCTTCTCAATGGCTTTATCTCTACGGCGAAGTGCCCAATCCCCTGAGCAGGTCGATTCATATTAGTTCAATCTGGGTGGTATTTTATGGGGCAGACAATCACGTTGTGGATGTGCGCACCGGGGCTGTGTTCCGGCCGGATCTTGCACCCACCAATCTAGCTCCCTTCCGATTGCTGGTCAGCGACCTGCCGGGAAGCTATACCCGCTGGGAAGCTGTCATTCCTTATGCGGAAACCACTACTGTGCTGCCCACTCCCCTGGTACCGGGAGGTATCACGGAAGAGCATATCACAGACGACTACGGTAATCAGTCGTTGCGCTTGTCCGGGGAAATTACGAATACCACCGGGTTACAAACCACCCATTTGCAAATCCTGGGCACATTTTACGGTGAAGATGGCAAGGTAGTGAATGCCGGTGTAGCCGACTTCCGGCGGGGATATAACGGGATTCTCTCACCTGTGCTGCACACTGACAACCCGCAGCAGGCGAAAGGCCCCTTCCTCATGGAATTAAGTGTGGGTCCCACCAGCTACGTATCGCGCACGCTGCTGGCTACCTATGATGCGACTTTGCTCCCCACCCGCGACGATGTGCAAGTCATGCACACCAACGTATTTACCAGCCCTGCCAGCGCGAATCAGCCAATTCCCCCCTTACGCACCCTGGTAGGAGAGGCCTATAACCAGGGGGATTATTACCTCTCTAACGTGCGGATCGTGGCGACGATGTATGATGCCCAGAACCGGGTGGTTAACTCCATAGGAGGCGGCTTATACCCGGCAGTAGGCGGTATATACCACAACATCCTGCCACCCGGCACAGCGCCCAACCCGGAATCTGACCGGGATGTGCTATCACCCTTCAAATGGCCCGTTTATCCTAACCAGGGAGCCGATCACATCGGCTTTGCAGTCGATTACCAGTTTAGCACCATCAGACCGGCAAAAAGCCTCTCCCTGACCATCAGTTCCACTCCTATCACCCTTAGCCAGGGGCTCCAATTCTCCGCGACGGTGCAGAACACCGGCACCCTGCCTGTAAAAAATGTGCATCTCTTTACGACAATCTATAATAGTACCGGGGAAGTCCTGAATGTCTCGGATAACTGTCCTATAACAGGTAGCCTCGCGCCGCAAGAGAGCCGCGCCTGCCAAATAGTTATCCCGCAGCCTTACGAAGGCTGGATCCCTCCGTATCGTGTACAGGTAGAAGGGGAGGATGACCAGTAGGTACTGCCTGTCACACGTGGGCATCCAACCATGTAGCCAGATCCGTTAACACCTGCTGCCTGTCAGGGCCTAGCTCGTTAAAGACCTCATGGTATAGCTCCGGGTAAACCCGCAAGGTCTTGTCCTGCGAAGATACTTGCTCATACAATGCCTGGCTGCCTGTCGGGTCGGCCAGACGATCGGCGCTGCCATGCAGAATTAATAAAGGTAACCGCAGCCGGCTACTGATCCCGGGTACCCTTTTGGTGGCATTGAGCATTTCCGTGCCCATGCGCACCTTCACCTTACCGTTATAAACCAGGGGATCGCTGCGGTAGGCATCCACCACCGTCCGGTCGCGGGAAATAGCGCTGGCATCCAAAGGGACCAAAGCCAGATGGGGCGCCAGGCGCGATACCAAGCCGCTTAGACTGATTAACATAGGGGAAGTATTCTGGCTAAGGCTTAAGCCTGGACCCGATAGTATCAAGCCGGCCAGCTCATCCTGGTGCTCGGCGGCGTATAACACCGCTATAAGCCCCCCCATACTGTGGCCTAACAAAAACAGCTTCTGATGCGGCTCACGCCGGGCCACCTGGGACTGGAAAGCAACCAGATCCTGCAAATATTGCCCAAAATCGGCTATGTAAGCGCGCTCTCCAGCGGACTTTCCATGCCCGCGTAGGTCCAGGGCATAGATGGCATAACCGCGCGGGACCAGGTACTCCACTGGGTGCGTATACCTCCCACTATGTTCCGCATAGCCATGCACCACCATTATCACTGCCCGTGGCTGGTCCGGCCGCCAACTCTGGAAATACAGTTCGGTGCCATCAGGTACGGTAAACCGGCTCTCGTTGTGAGCTATTTGCCTATCCTCCACCACCTGCTCATTTTGCGCCATAACATCCTTTCTTTCCGACCATGTTTCTTTCTCGAGAGTACTCTCGACGTCGAGTACCCTCGACAATTATCCTACCAAAACACATTGTAAACAAATTATTAAACCCCGTTTCTGCACACCCTTCCCGGTATGTCAAGGGTATTTCCTCAGGTTCCAAGTAGGGCATTCCGTGTCGAGAGTACTCGACTACATCTTCTCCGAACTACGTACTACCCTAACGCGTTCATCCATAAAATACCGTATCCGTAACAGCCAAATCGCGTCTAATTCTTATGAATTCAACTGATTTTGAGCCTGGCTTATTCTAAAGCAATGGATCTTCACCCCATGACCCCTGCCTCATCAGGCTGAACAACAGAACGATATATCGTTCCAGATCGAGAGTACTCGACTCAGTCCTATTTTTCTACAAACACAACCTATGAGGTCTCGATGCACCTTTACTTCTTACGTCATGGCATAGCGGCTGAACGTGATTCAGTCACTTACCCTGATGACGATCAACGCCCTTTGACCAAAGAGGGTATCAAACAATTGCGCAAAACCTTAAAACGGGTCCATAAACAGGAATTGATTCCGGCAGCAGTAATCCTTTCTAGTCCTCTATTAAGAGCCAGAGAAACTGCGGTGTGGGCATGTAAAATATTGGCGCCCGGCCTTGCACCGGTTATCGTTGAGGAGTTGGCGCCTGGATGCACTTTCCCCAAACTGGCAGATATCCTCACCCCTTACCAACACAACTCCGATATCCTACTGGTAGGCCACGAGCCGGATTTCAGTGAATTAGTGGCCCTCCTCGTCGGTCCCGGGACGCGCCTGACTATGAAAAAGGGGAGCATTGCCGACGTATATGTTTCCGGCGATCTATCTCCTGGTAGCGCCACTTTGGAATGGTTGCTGCCGCCCCGCATCTAAATGTTTTAATGCTACTCCAAGAAAACACTAACCATTCGTTAACCTTTACTTAACTCCGTTACGTTGACACAGTTGTTGATTGCGCCTATAATAACAAACAGGATACTCGAAAAAGGCAAATTCGGTGAAAACCGAAGACGCCAAGTTATGGGCCTAAAACCTTGCAAAAGGTAATGGTTGCCAGGCTACCGAAAGGATTTCCTATGCGTCTACAGTTACTCCGCCTCGTAATTTTCAGCGTAGCTCTCTTAACTATTGCTACCTTTCTTGCACCCAATCGCGTTTCTGCTTATCCCAACTCACCTTGTGGCCTACTAAATGACCTGAACGGTGATGGCGTTGTGGATGTTAGTGATTTGAAGCTTGCCATCACCGATTGGCGCTCCGATCCTGCCAGCCTCTATTATGACACTGCGGGCTTGATGGCTTTGATCTCGACTCTCAATGTGGCCCACTGTGAATCTGCTGTGCTTCCTTTGGGAGTTGTGTTTTTCAATGAGGAGAAGTCCCAGGGAGGAGCCGCTATAGCGAGCGCTGCTGGTATACGTTATGCGCGTTGGTGGATGGAATGGAGCGGTATAGAATCCGCGGCGCCGGTCAACGGGGTACACACCTATTACTGGGGTACTCTGGATCGGGACCTGCAAGATATCATTAACGCGGGCTTGACGCCCATTCTGACCATCCAGGTCATTCCTGCCTGGGCGGCCCGCACTGCTCCATCTAGTTCCTGTGGGCCGATCGATATCGACCAGCTACAGAACTTTGCCAGTGTGATGGCGGCAGCAGCCCAGAGATATGACCACGACGGCGTGAATGATGGGCCTACTACTATACCCATCCGTTTCTTCGAGTTTTTTAACGAATCGGACAATGCCAACCAAAGCAATCCTGGTATGGGCGGATGTTGGGGGCAATATGGCAGCCGGTATGCAGACATGCTGAAGGCCGTTTACCCGGCAGTCAAAGCTGTCAGTCCCAATACCCAAATCGTATTCAGTTCGATGGCGTACGACTTGTTTTACAACCCACCACCGGGTTATATTGCTGGGGGTTGCGGTTCCAACCTCGGTGGCCCGACCACTGCGTGCCCGTTCAACTATAATTTCATGACCGATGCTCTGTCACGGCTAAAGGCTGATCCCGATGCCATCGCCAATCACTTCTATTTTGACTACATGGGCTTCCATCACTACGATTTTTCGCGGCCATACTGGAACGGGCAAAAACCGCTTGATCAGAGTATGTTAGGGAAAATCAAGAAGATGCGCGATAGAATGACCTCTATCGATTCCAACTTGGGTACTAAACCGTTTGCCAGCACCGAATTTGGGCTCAGGATTGGGAATCCCCCCACTGAGGAAGCGCAGAAACGCCACGCCATTCAAGGGTTGGTACAAAGTATGGCTGCCAGGCTGCCTTTCAACCTCTGGTACACTTTGCGGGATCGGCCAGGAGAGTTGCTGTACGGCTTGTTCCGCAGCGGCTCAGACTATTCATCACCCCGGCCCACCTACTACGCCCTAAAATTGGCAGCCGCCCAATTGGATGGTTGGACCTTTGACGCCCAGATTATTGCCAGTGACGTTAATATTCAGGCGTTTGCCTTCACCAAGGCCGGGCAACCGGGCCGCAAGATTGTGGCCTGGTGGGATGATGGTGCTCGCAAGGTAGAACAGAGCCAGTCCAGTGCCGCAACGCTCCGTGTCAATACAACCTTGCTTGGTAGCTGGACAGGCAAGGTGAAAATCACATACCACGCCAACAATACACTCAATACGATTACCACTGAGCAACTGACAGGCAGCAGCTATGCAGATGTCACTTTCACCTCAGACCCTGTCTTCATTGAAATAGTCCCTTAGGAAGCTAAATCACCCTGCAAGAAAACGCCAGGTTAGCCGGGCCACCCGGTTAACCTGGCATTAATTTTGTCCAAGGATCAAGCCCCAACTCCGCTACCTCTTGGTCCCAGGCAACCGGCGGGGTAAGAGGATGCACATCCTCACTTGTGCCTCCCAGATGCTCGCTCATACGATACAATATCAAATCTCGCCGATGGAAGCGCGGCATTGTTAGTCTCTCAGATTATGCTGGACATTAAGCCAGGGGCAATTCTCGTATAATATCGCGTGCCTCATCGTTATCAGAACTGACGCTATTACCTGACTACTGACTAAGTAGGTATTAGAAAGTGTCGTCAACAATTTTGTACATTGATCAGCATGAAAAAGTGTATGAAACTTACTGCACCCTACTTAGTTATCCTCTAAAGGAGGAAGAGAAGCATATGCCCCACCGCTGTTACCCGGTATTGCTTTGTGCAATACTGGTTTTATATCTGTTGTTCCCCGCCAGCCCCCTTTATGCCGTGCCGCTGCCCCGGACCGGTACGCAGGGCGCAGAAGCTGGTGGGTATCAGATGGATAGCCAAGAAGGGAACCTGCGACCCTCAAAAATCGACCTCTCCTGGTGTGCGGATAGTTTTGAGGAGGATAATGTGCCCTGGCTCTACCCTCAGCAATCCAAGAGGATTGCTATCGGGGAGGTGCAGATGCATAACTTTTGCCCCGAGTTTGACCAGGATGTGGTAGTATTTACGGCCACAGCGGGCAAAACATATGTCTTCCGCACTTTCGGCTTGGGGCCTTCTGTCGATACCGTACTGGAGTTGCGCAATTCGACTTTACAGCTCATGGGTAGCGACGATGACGGAGGACGTCTGGCCGGAGATGGCCCGCTTGCATCACGGATCACATTTCGCGTACCTACTTCAGGAGATTTTTATATCATTATTTACCAGTATGATGGACACCGGTATGGCCCAGATACCCGTCGAGAGTACTCGACATACAGTTTCCAGGTTCAAGAGCAACTCGATTCCGGGAGCTCGGCCCATGACGGTACAGAAACCGGACTGTCCCTTTGGATGAACAAGGGTTGTGCTGCCTCTTACGCGATAAATGAGAGTGCGGTCATCTATTTCCACGTACCGGCAGATCAGGTGGTGCAGCTCTTCCGTACAAACCAATTCGGAACCATTCTGATTTACGAAAATCGCTTGACGATCGGGACCTATGCCTTTATCGGTATCATCACACCGCCTGCCGGTATGCGGAACCTGACGCTGATTGGAAGTGACAGTGGCTTGGTGGGCTGCAGCTACTCTGTAGTTGAAAACAGTTTCAAAACAGATCCATCGGGAGCAATACCGCAGACCATATCTCCAGGCATTATTCCCTTGAAGTTGAACAGCAGCCTGGATAAAATCCCTTAAATTATCCATCCCGGCGTTTCCGCCTCATATTTAATTCCGCCCGCACAAAACCGCCGTGCCCACGCACGGTGGTTTTGTCATTATCCGAAAAATGTTAGTAACTCGTCCAATTAAGAATTCTCTAATTTGGTATACGATGGTATAATTAAATTATGACAGATACAAGCTACTTCTAGGTCTTTCAGTGGTGATACGGAACCTAACTGCCAGAGCAGTTGACACCCAGACTTGTGATAGGCCTTGTAGATGGCATAAGCTGATAATTACGGCTAGATGATAGGAGGAAGACGTGAAATTTCCACGCATAGGAAATCGTACCGGAAGATTAGCTACAATACTTTTAGCTCTAATGTTGTTGCTGCCAATCCTTGGAGTGGCAGGAAGTGTTGCCTTTGCAGATGAGCCGGCCCCGCCGCCAACCCAAGTGCCGGGGGATGTGAAGGTTGCCCCTGATATCAAAGCTTTGGAACAAGGCTTGCAATCTAAAGAACTACCGCAACAAAAATCCCAAAATCCAAACGGCAAGGAACCTGACCAGGTATATACTTGTCGTGACAGTTATGAAATTGACGACACACCCTGGTACTATACCAGCCAGCTCCGCACCATCGCGATGGGTGATATCCAACAGCATAACTTCTGCCCATCCAACGACCGGGACGTTATGCGGGTTAACCTAACCGCCGGGAATACCTACCGGGTACGTACCTTTGATTTGGGGACCAGGGCGGACACCTTTGTCGGCATCTATACCATGAACCTGCAACGCCTTACCTATGATGATGATAGCGGTTCTGCCCACAGTGATGGCCGGTATGCCTCTTGGGTCACTTTCCAGGTTCCGTCCACCGGCAGCTACTATATCGTCGTATGGAACCTATTTTATTACGGTTATGGGGTTAATACCGACTATAAGATCACGGTTAACCAGATAGAAGGTGGCGGCGGTCTCGGCGGCGGTGTTTTAGCCCCCTCTATCAGGGTGGACCAGGGCTGCGGCGCTAGCTATCGCCTGGGTGCTTACATCGGTATTTATTTCACCACCAATACCAATGGCCCGGTGCAAATTTCGATGACGAGCAGCGCCAGCACCGTCATCCTTTATAGCAACAGCTACCTGCCGGCGGATAATTACCTGCTGCAAGGAAACGTTGGCAACCCCTTAGGTACCCACACCTACACCATCAGCAATACCCAGGGCAGCGCCACCTGCAGTATTACGGTGACCAGCACACAAGGTGGCGGCGGGGTTTTAGCTCCCTCTATCAGGGTGGACCAGGGCTGTGGCGCTAGCTATCGCCTGGGCGCTTACATCGGCATTTATTTCACAACGAATACCAACGGCCCGGTGCAAATTTCGATGACGAGCAGTGCCAGCACCGCCATCCTTTATAGCAACAGCTACCTGCCGGCGGGTTATTACCTGCTGCAAGGAAACGTTGGCAACCCTTTGGGTACCCACACCTACACCATCAGCAATACCCAGGGCAGCGCCACCTGCGGTATTACGGTGACCAGCACGGGCTACACGATGCCGCAGCAAGAACAGTCTGACGCTCTACAGAACGGCGCTACCGTGCTGCCGTTGGAGCTAGATGTGCAGCCGTAGGAGATCTTTAACCAAACCACCTCTTTAACCTGGTTATCTGTAACGTAAGTTTACAGGGCGCGTTCATAATACTGAACGCGCCCTGTTTTGCGTTCTCCAAACAGTCATGAGATTGCGTTTTACTCACTTTGACGGAAACGAGATAACCAGATATGTCTCTCAGACCGCTGTTTTATTTGATCACAGGCATTGCCCTCACTATCGCCTTATGCCTGCCCATCTTTATCCAGAAAGTGGCCTCTGCGGCTCCCCCGCAACCTCCTTCAGTAATTTTTGAGGATGGGACGCCGGACGTCATCGCCTTTCCCCTGGATGGTGAGCATCGGGAGATAACCATTCGCCTACTTTCCAGGTCGGACCGGCCCCTCATGGTGCGGGCTGATCTCAGCCAACTGGTCGACCAAACCGGGCAGATTGTCCCCTTCCGCGCCATCGGTCCACTGGGTAAGGATCAACTGATCGATCCTTACCGCAGCCAGACTATCACTCTGACTCTAAACGCCAATACCATCGATCTGCCTTCGGGTATCTACACAGGCACTCTGTCAGTATATGCCACTGGATTGACCCGTGGCTCAGCCCCTGCCATACAACAACGAAGGTTTCTGTTAGTGATCCCGCCGCCGCAGATTATTACCACGGAGCTGCGTTTCGCCTGGGACCCATTAGAAGCTAAGAATGTTATCGCCGAAATCTTGGTCCGCACTCCTACGCAGCGCCAGGTCAACTTGCAGATTGGCCCTTTAGTCGATGATCACCAGCAAATCGTGGCTCCGTTCTTCAGTGTAGAGTCCACTGGTAGGCTGCAAGGAAACCCGCAACGCTTCGTGTTGAAACCTCTGCCTGGCATATTCCCCCGCGCAGGAGTTTACCGGGCCAGCGCCTGGGTAACCTATGGCGATACTCCAGGCAGCAGCCAACAACTGAGCATTACCATCCCACCCCATGCGCCTCTACAGGTCATCAATCCACAGGTAGAGTTAATGCCCGGGTTAATCAATACCCAATATCCACTCATTCTTTTCAGCGATTATACCTTACCCCAGGTTGCTGTTTCCGTAAGCCCTTGGCAAGATGCTTCCGGCAAATCCTATATTGCGACCCTGACGCCGGAGACTGTCGGCCTGGTGCAGGGGCAAAACCATTTGCCTATGCACCTGAGCCTGGGACAGCCGTTGCCGCCGGGCAGCTATACCGCTACGCTGACCCTCGCCGCTACTGGCTTGCCCACCACCCGTCAAGAGATTAATCTGGTGGTACCAGCCCGTCAGTTGGCTATCTCCACCACCTTTCTGGATTTTGAAACGGAGCTGCTTCCTTTATGGGGCCCCCTCTTCCCACCTCGGGCCCAAATCACATTGTGGGATCCCTCTGCGGCCACTACCATGCAGAATCTAACGATTGCTGGCGGCACACTGACCAGCAATACGGGCCAACCGGGTAAGATGAGTGTCGAGCTTCGCTCAGCCGCCCTCTGGCAAGGCCAAAATCTTCCACAACAGCAGCCGTGGAACAGCGGCGCCGGAGAGCTACCTCGCGTCTCCTCCCCCACGGTTTTAGAACTGGCGCCCGGGCGGATTACTCTCCCCGGCCAGTATACCGGCACCGTTGAGATCACCGCCCCGGGTTTGATCCATCCTCTACAAGTCTATGTACGGGTCACCGCGCGCCATTTCTGGTTCCTGGCGCTGCTAGTTTTGCTCTTAGGTGTCGTCCTGGGTTCCTTCGTATCAGACTGGTTCCGCTTCGCCTGGGAGGTAAACTTGTTGCGAGCCCGCCGGGATGGCGCAGTCATTGCAGCCCAAGATTGGTTGCGTGGTAGGCGTAAATATTTTTTGCTAGATTGTGCCGACAAAGCCGGCTCCGGCGAGATGCCGCCACAACCTCTGGAGATCGGTTATCTCCACGTGACCGAGGTCTGGCAGGTCTATGCCAGTCAGGTGAATCTGGCCGATACGCTTGACCACCTCGAGACCTCTTTGACCCAACTCTATTGGAATTTTAGCCGAATCGGCAGCCTCGGGCGCACCATTGCCCGCGCCGTCTTCGGCAGTGTCTCAGTAGATTCCAGTGACGAGGAACTACGGGCTCGACTACAAGAAGCATCCAGGTTAGTTGAAAATGTGCGCGTCCAAACTCAGAAGTTCCAGGGTGTGGTGGAATACTATCTGACCATCCTGCCAACCGATCGCAATTCCCCGGAGTTCCAGAGACTGCTACAGGCCGGGGATATCAGCTTTGCCCTGTGCCGGGCGACTGCCTTGTTAAAAGAAGGAAACGTGGATGAAGCTTACCAATATGTCTTTCAAGCTGATCGTTTGCTCCCCGGAACCTTTAAACGGCAGTCTCCACCCTGGTCTCAACAACTGACCGGTCTCTGGCAGAAGATCATCTTCTATCTGCAGGTCGTCCGCCAACGCCTGGGTGTTCACCTGAGGGGCGTCCCAGCCGGTTCATCCGTTAAAACCACCTGGGGCGGCAGCGGCATTGGACCAGCTCCCTTCATGTCCGACGAGTTGCTTTTGGCTACCCTGATCTTTGTCTTTCTAGGCGGCAGCATCTTCCTGGCATGGGGCTTGCGGCTGCGCATCGGACCCGTGATCCAGACGTTGTGGCCGTGGTTACTGGGTGTGGGACTCACAGGCGTTGTGATTGCCATCGGCATACTATCTCTACACAAGTTTCCCTACTGGCGCTATAAGCTCACCGGGTGGGGCGCCATCCTGACTACCACAGCCATTGCCGGCTTGGTAGCGTACCTTGCCTTTGGCGGCGGCTGGATGGGTACCAGCGATGATTATGTTCGGCTGCTCCTGGCAGGCGTCCTGACGGACCTGACGAAGTTGATTCCTGAGATGGCCGCCGGCTTTCTAGGTGAGGCGCGCCGCCTGACCACCAATTCTACTGTGCGACCAACCTGATTGCAAAACAGCGGGATTTTGTCTTGCCTTCAAATGTAAGATATAATCCTCTCGTTAAGGCACCCTGTCATGAGGTAGGTATGTCGAGAGTACTCGACTCTTTGCCACTGGCAGGGTGCCTCCTTTATCGAGCATTATCACATTGGTAGGAAGATATGAAACAGCCAACGCGATATCTGATCACCGGCGGGGCCGGCTTTATTGGCTCCCATCTAGCCGAAGCTCTGCTAGAGCAGGGGGACGATGTCACCGTCATCGATGATCTTTCCACCGGGCGGATGGAAAACATCCAGCATCTGCTGGACCACCCCAATTTCCATTTCGTCCGGGCTTCTATCACCGATTCCGCCGTCTTAGACCGGCTGGCCTCCCAGGTAAAAACTATCGTCCACTTGGCAGCAGCAGTTGGGGTCAAACTGGTAGTTGAGCATCCGGTGTATACCATCGAAACGAACGTCATGGGTACCGAAGCCGTATTGAAAGCCGGCCTGCGCTATAACTGCAAAGTACTGGTCGCCAGCACTTCTGAGGTTTATGGCAAAGGGAGCAAGATCCCGTTTAGCGAGGAAGATGATACCTTACTGGGAGCCACCAGTAAAAGCCGCTGGTCCTATGCCGCCAGTAAAATGGTCGATGAATTCTTGAGCCTGGCCTACCAACGGGAACACGGTCTACAAGTGGTCGTCTTTCGCCTTTTTAACACCGTAGGGCCACGCCAGCGTGGACGGTATGGTATGGTGATACCTAATTTCGTCAGACAAGCCGTCCAGGGTGATCCTATCACGGTGTACGATGACGGGCTGCAAAGCCGCTGCTTTTGTGATGTGCAGGATGTAATCCGCGCTATCATCGGATTAGCTGAAAACCAGGATGTCACCGGGCAGGTTTTCAACATCGGCTCGACCACCGAGATAACTATCCTGGACCTGGCCCGCAAAGTGTGGCACGCAGCCAATCCCCCGTCGAGGATACTCGACAAGGAAAAACCTTCCAAGGCGTTAGCCACGGCCTTGCCCCAGCCGGCCACTGAAATTGAGCGGATTATCTTTGTCCCCTACGACCAGGCCTATGGTGAAGGTTTCGAGGATATGCGCCGCCGCGTGCCGGATATATCAAAAATCAAACAAGCCATCGGCTGGGAACCGCAAATCTCCCTCGATGAGACCTTGCAACATCTTGTACAATCTTATCGGCCCGAATAGATGCAGGATCGCAGTTTTGGAATTTCCCGTGGGGCAAGGGATTAAAAGGTCCTCAGGTAGATCAGGCTTCCTTGTTGGTTGCCCATTCAGTATGGAAGCTCCCCTCGCGGTCTAGCCTCTCATAGGTATGGGCGCCGAAGTAGTCCCGTTGGGCCTGAATCAGGTTTGCCGGTAAACGCTCCGACCTGTAACTGTCATAATAGGCCAGCGAACCGCTCATTGCCAGCGTAGGTACACCCATCTCCACAGCCATCTTGATAGCGAAGCGCCAGCCATCTTGCCGGGCTGCCATGTCGGCTTTGAACCGTTCATCTAACAACAGATTGGCTAAATGTGCATTGCGATCGAAGGCTGCAGCAATCTCATCCAGAAACTCAGCCCGGATGATACATCCGGCGCGCCAGATGCGGGCGATATCGCCGAGGTGCAGGTTATACCCCAATTCTTGGGAAGCCATGTTGAGCATTGCCATCCCCTGAGCATAGGAGCAGATCTTAGAGCAGTATAATGCCGCCCGGATATTATCAATAAATTGCTGCCGATCTCCCTGGTAAGTGCCGTGGGGACCCTGCAATTTTGGGGCTGCTGCCACCCGCTCCTTTTTCAATGAGGAGATAATGCGCCCCTCCACTGCAGCATTGATGGTGGGAATCGGCGCCCCAATATCCAGGGCAATCTGGCTGGTCCACTTTCCTGTGCCCTTTTGAGCGGCCGTATCCAGAATTAAATCCACTAAAGGAGTGCCCACCTCAGGGTCTATGTAGCTGAAGATATCTGCGGTGATTTCGATAAGATAGGACGAGAGCTCCCCCTTGTTCCATTCAGCGAAGATCTCGTGAAGTTCGGCAGCGCTCAGTCCCAACCCCTGGCGCAGCAGATGGTACGCCTCGGCGATAAGTTGCATATCGCCGTACTCGATGCCATTGTGCACCATCTTTACAAAATGGCCGGCTCCTCTGGGACCAAGATAGGTAACACACGCCTGCCCTTTGAACTTGGCTGCAATCGCCTCAAAAATCGGGCGCACCATAGCATAAGCTTCCGGCTGCCCGCCAGGCATGATGCTGGGCCCCCACAGAGCGCCCTCTTCACCACCGGAGACGCCTGTGCCCAGGAAATTGATGCCCTCTTGTTCTAGTTGCCTGGCACGACGCTCCGAATCGGTATAGTGCGAGTTGCCACCGTCGACAATCAAATCACCTTTCTCCAGGTATGGCTTCAGTTGTTCGATGACTGCATCCACCGCAGGTCCGGCTTTTACCATCAGCATAATCCGCCGTGGCCGGGCTACGCTATCCACCAGTTCCTCCACCGAGTAGGTTGCTTTGATGGGCATCCCCTCTGCCCGTTCTTTAATAAATGCCTGGGTTCTCTCCGCCGTGCGGTTATAAACAGCCACGCTGAACCCGTGGCGGGCTATATTCATAACCAGGTTCTCTCCCATAACCGCCAGCCCAACCAGGCCGAAATCTTGCTTCATATCCATTACTATAACTCCTGATGATATCCTTATGCCGGTTTTGCAAATATGCCGATAACCGCACCTATCGGTGTTGGTATTTGACTCAATTTAGGCCATAAAGAAAGGCCCGAATTGCAGATAAACTTTCAAGGGACGCTACTCCGGGCGGCAGCTCTCCTAAATCAGCCAGGTGTTCTGCCCGTTGTTCCCCTCTATTATCCATACGCCGCGATGTGCGATAAGCGCCCTTGGCGGCTGCTACTTCACCGAGCAACCATAAGGTCAGTGCCAGGTTATAACCCGACCTTGACTCGCGGGGTGCCACGCTGACGGCAGCCTCAAAGCTCTGCCGGGCATTGGAAATATCCCCTGCCAAGAGACGCAGCCATCCCAGGTTGTTATGGACGGTAGTCTGCAACGGATCCAGCTCCAGCGCTTGTTGATAGGCAGTTATCGCCTCTTGATACCGGCCCTGTTCCGCCAAAGAATTGGCCATGCCAATGAGCGGTTCGGTAGCTTGCGGGAACTGTTCTACCAGCCGGGCGAACTTTTCCTGTGCAGCCTGATATTTGCCACCTGCGAAGAGTTGTTGTGCTTGTTGCAATTCAGTCATTTCCACGCTCCCATTATAAAGCCGAACAATCTGCGTCACAAGTTCTAACCAATTCCCGCTACAAGTTATGAATCGCTGTTAGCACAATCCTTACCCCAACATAGGCGAGTTTAACGCCTTTATACTCTACAGTTGACCATAATACCGGCTCATGTTACCATCTTCTTGGCACATTATTCATGAGCAGCGGAGGCCACGGCAGGAGATTATGGACCAGTTACATTGTGATGGTACCACCTACATCGACCGTCCCATGGATGAAGTTTTCGACTTCATCTGCAACCCGAAAGTAGACCGGGCCGAATTGACGCCTATGGAGGATAAGGTTACCGAGTCGCATATTGTCAGCGGGGTGGGGTCCACTATCCGGATGACAGTCGAATTTGCCGCCCGGAAATTGACCTTCGTATCACGGTGCGTAGAACATAACCCACCGCAGCGCCTGACCCAACAGTTTGAAGGGGACCTGGAAGGCACGCAAACCTGGAATTTGGAGACTGAAGGAGCAGGTACGTTGGTGCACCTGGTGATCAATCTGCTCCTACCGACATGGACACCTGCATACCTGAAAGATAAAACCACCGCTGAACATTGGGGACAAATGTTAGTCGATCAGACCCTCGATAATATAAAATCCGCCATTGAGCAATAGGAATTGACGGACTACTAGTTGACCATAAATAGCGAGCTGTGCTAGTATATGGCGTAACGGCCGTAATGATTCTCAGGTTAGTATCAATATACCGAAGTATTCTCAGGGAAACCCCCAGAAGATCTGCAATGGAAGGGATAAGTAGTAGATGTCTAACGAACAGCTTCCTCTCTTTCCCCGGCCAGGACAAACGGGCAGTCGCACACCGATCGCTCCCGTAGGTACACAGTTATACCCTGAATCGTCGTTGGCATTGGCGGTGAGCGTTTTTCATGAAGAGATGTTGCGCCGTGGCTGGTCTCAAAACACCATTTCCTCTTTCACTTCCGACCTGCGCCTGGTGATGCGCTATTTCGGACAGCATCGGGCTTTAGGCCGTATTGCCCTCCAGGATTTAAATAATTTTCTCACCTACCTACTACGCGACAGAGGGGTACCTTGCAATCCCAAGTCCTATCACCGGCGGGTAACGACGCTGAAAGTTTTCTTTGGATGGCTATACGATATCAAGGTGATCCGAGCAGATCCCTCAGCCAGCATCCCCCATCAGCAGCTATCAACTCCCCTGCCTGAAATCCTCTATGATGATCAGGTGACCCGATTGGTACACGCAGCACAGGCCATGCGCCAGGGTGAGAAGCCGGATACCAGACCCTATCTGCTCATCCTCCTGATCCTGCACACAGGCATCAAAAAGAGCGAGTGCGTCAATATTGCCCTGGACCACCTGGATTTGGCGGACAATGCCATGCCAACGCTCTATATCCGGTACGCCAACCCGCGTTATGCTAAAAAGGAGCGCAAGCTACGGCTGCCTGAGAACTTCGCAGAACTCTTTGCCGAATATCGCACCCAATATCCTGTAAAAACACACCTGTTCGAGTGTACAGCGCGGAACCTGGAGTATGTGCTCCATGACCTTTCCCAGCATGCAGGGCTATCGCGCCCTGTTACCTTTGAAATGTTACGCTGGACGTGTGCCGTCCGCGACTTGCAGACCGATATGCCCCCAGACCACCTGCGCCAGAAATTGGGACTCTCCACTATTACCTGGAATCAGACTGTTGACCGGCTCCATAAGTTAAGCTCCCCTCCGTTGTAACTGCCACACTCCTAAGAGACCTGCGCGCTCTCAGATCCTGAGATATGATCTGGCGATAATCGGTGCTCTAAAGAATTTAGCCAAAATTTACTGACAAAGGATTGACATCTGGGTAAAGGTGTGTAATCCTATAAGGAATGGCCCAGAGAGTTAAGCCTATCTATTCCATTTTTCTGTGGCCCAACCTTTGTCAAAACGGCTGATTAAACTTGGGCATGACATATCTATTAAAAGGTACTTGATGTTAAACGCTGGTGTTCCCGCCGAGAACTATTTGTTACAATCCCAGAATCCTATGCTCTCCCCTTATCTTCCCGGTGGAGAATTTGTGTTGCCGGTATATGGCGGCCGGTCAATTGCCAATCTCCCAGCTACTATGGCAGAAATGTTAGGCGTACACTTCCCCCAGAGCCTACCCCTGGCAGCCGAGTTATGGCAACATCGTATTCCCCACGCCAGAAAAATTGTCCTGTTGATCCTCGATGCCGTAGGGTATGATAGCTTCCAACGGTTACTGGCCGATGAAATTCCCAGGGGCGAAAAGGTCTGGTCCGATCTGTTACCTGCGGGCGTCTACGCACCTTTGACCTCGGTCTTTCCCTCTACGACTACCGCGGCCCTTACCAGCCTGTGTACCGGGCGTACCCCCCAGGAACATGGCAGTTTGAGCTTCCGCCTGCATCTGCGCCAATTTGGCCTTTCTGTTAATATGATCACCCTGGATCCGGTAGGCATGATGCGTGGTGGCAGTCGCATATTACCTGAACTGGGATTCGTGCCGGAAGAATTTCTGGCCGTACCGAGTACCGCCGAGGTATTTGAAGCGCTGGGAATACCCTTTCACACCGTAGGCTATTACCATTTCGAAGGCTCCTTTTTGAGCCGCATCCACTACCGGGGAGCCCGACGTTGGCGCCGCTATATTTCCCTGGGAGATATGTGGTATCACCTGGGGCGGATTTTGGAAGAAAATGCCGACCAGAAACTGATTGTCCAGGCTTATTGGCCCTCTGCAGATAGCCTGCAACATACGTACGGCCCGCACCCTGGTATCTTGGGAGCCGAGTTAAGGATTATCAGCGCTAGCTTTCAAACCGAATTTCTGGCTACCCTTAGCAGCCGAGCTCGGGAAGAGACCGTCTTTATGCTAGTGGCAGATCATGGTCAGGTAAGTGTCCCAGCAGAGCAACAAATTAATCTGCGCCATCATCCGGAGCTGATGGATATGTTGGTAACACTCCCGGTAGGCGAGGTCCGCGCCCCCTACCTTTACGCCCGCCAGGGGTATAAACAGGCTGTCATAGAGTATGTAAATACACGTTTGCCACATGCCGGCATAGCCCTGGACGCCAATTTCCTGCTGCAGGGAGGGCTCTTTGGGCATGGTCCTCTAGCGCCAGAAACACCCGCGCGAATTGGAGATGTGGTCATTATTGGGCGCCGGGGATATACCTTTTATACACCACCAGAGCGCCTGGAGTTGCAAGGCCGGCATGGCAGTCTGACCGCGGAAGAAATGGTGGTACCCTGGCTTTGCGCTCGTTTAGATAGTTGAAGGAAATTAAAATCTTATCCAATACAACACCCATCAGAATGATAAACAACCGGAAAAGACAGCGGTCTCCGGCCATATGGCTCATAAAAGATGTCTTGACATGCATAAGCCAAATTCGCTGGCCATGATGCCTAAACACCGGCGCCGTACTCGCCTGCGTCTCAAAACAGAACGGCCTATTCCTCTGCAACACCTGGCAAATTTGGGGCTATTCGAAGGTATATCGCCCAACGATTTAGCGAATATTGCTACTGTGCTGCAGGCTCGCCAAGTGCCTCCTGGTGAATACGTGCTGCACGAGGGGGACAAAGGCAGCTCAATCTTTATTGTGCAAGACGGTGAGCTCGAAGTCCTGAAGTTAACTACTGCTTCGGATTTCAAAGTCAATCATCTGCGCCGAGGGGATTTCTTCGGGGAAATGGCGATTCTAGATCAGCAGCCCCGTTCCGCTTCTGTCCGGGCGCTGACCGAGGTCTGGTTGCTGGAACTTCACCAAGAGGATCTATTCAACCTTTTTAACAAGTATCCCGACTCCGCTCGTCTAATTCTGGAGCGCATGAGTCTGCGCATGCGCAACATCATGGGAGAGCTCCAGGCCCAACTTGAAGCCCTACATAAATCCCATCACCAGTTGTTACAAACGTACGATGCAACCTTACAAGCCCTCTCGCGGGCCCTCGACTTGCGCGATACAGAGACCGAAGGACATTCCCAAAGGGTGACCCTTTATGCTTGCCGCCTGGCAGAGGCGCTGGGGCTATCTGCAGAAGGAATACAGACGATCCGTATGGGGGCCTTGCTACATGATGTAGGCAAAATCGGTGTGCCCGATGCTATTCTACGCAAACCCGCGTCACTTAACCCAGAAGAAAGGTTGCTGATACAACAACATCCTGTCTGGGGCTATGACATGCTAAAGGATGTGGGATTCCTGGCGGATTGTCTGCCTATCGTGCTGTACCACCACGAGAAAATAGATGGCAGTGGCTATCCGGCCCACCTGACAAATGAGGATATCCCCCTCGGGGCCCGTATCTTTGCCATCGTAGATGCCTTTGACGCTATGACCTCGGCGCGTCCATACCGCAAGGTGGTTACACCCTCGGAAGCGCTGGAAGAGCTCAGGCGTTGCTCAGGGACCCATTTCGATGCTCATTTGGTGGATGTATTCTCCCAAATAATACCGGCCTTGATTAGCTGGACGGCCTGAAGGACATGTGACGTTTGTAGAGCCTGTTATGCACTTTGCACCATGAAGGTGGCGAATCGACGCCCCATCAGCATGGCGAAGGCTACGAAATGCAACCCGGCCAACGTTTCCGACAGCCGCGAGTACTCGCGCGCGCCATCCAGGCAAAACTGCGCTCGCAAAACTGCGCTGACCACCCAGCGGCGCGGCAGCAACACAAAGCCGTGCTTGTTCCCTGAGTACCCTCAGACGGCAGCCTAACGATTTCAAGTCGGATGCCGTATTTCGCGGCATCGGCGGCGGCCTCATCGCCGGTGTAACCCTGGTCCACGAAAGCCACCTCGACCGATGCGCCAGTTGCCGCTTGGACCTGCTCGGCCAACGCAGCCACCTGCCCTTGCTCGTTGGCTGGCAACGTCCGCGCCCACAGTGACCCCGATGCCCTCAACAATCCCCCGGCGGACCTGCAGTGGGGCATGGGGTACATCTGGAACAATGCCGGGGACCGGGCCGAGGTGCGGGACGCGGTGGGAGGGTTGGTGGATGGGTTTTGTTATCGGAGTGGGTGTAACCCGTAAGCATAAGAGAAGAGGTAAGTTTGTCCTTATCCGATTCTTGACGGACCGATGGGGAGAGATATAATAGTCGTGATCAAGAAGGATTAATGAGGAACAAAAGGTTGTGACTAAAGTTGCGATTCTACCAGTATCCACTGGGAACGGCAACACAACATATTATGCTATAGCGGGTGACAAGCAATCAGTCGGTAAAACGCCTGGAGATGCATTGGATACCTTGACAGCGCAACTCGATGAGGCAGAAACGAGTACGCTGGTGATTATCCGGCATCTCCGCCCGGACCAATACTTCGATGCGCAGCAACGGCAGAGGTTGTCTGAGTTGATGGAGCGTTGGCGCGCGGCCCGCGATCAAGGGCAAACACTTCCTCAGGAAGAGCAGGCGGAATTACAGGCTCTGGTTGAGGCTGAACTGCGGGCATCTGCGGCGCGCACGGCGGCGTTGTTTCAAGAATTAACCAGATGAATCCGCGGTATGCGGTCGTGGCAGCAAGGGAATGTTTTTTATAGAGGGCTGGGCGGTGGCAACGCCCCAGCCCCTCTATATAAATAATCTAATAAAATCTAGAGAAATTTAAGGTTAGCAGACCAGCCGGTTCTGTGCGTTTCGTGCTGTTCCAACCCGCTTTTTGGCCCCTTTTTACCCCTATGTTAAAAGGGTTCCCTACAACCCCCCGTAAATCCTGGCGCCTATGCATGAGGAATAAAGTTTTATGGAGTGCTGCCCGGTTCCCCAACCGTCTCAATGTGGTAATGCACTATAATCTGCTGAGCAACTTCTGCCGGGGATAAAGAGGTGTTGTCGATCACCAGGCTTTCCGTATCGGGAATAACCTGGTGGTTCTTCTTCTGCAATTGTCTTTCGAGCGCCTCTAGGGAATTAATCTTGCCCGCCTCATTCCGGTCTGCTTGCAGGACGCGCCGCTTTAACTCCTCGACGGAACAGGTGACGTAAACGTAGAAAATTTCGCCTTGGTACGTATCCATCACCTCTCTGATTCTCTGCAAGTACGGCAAGAAATCGGGATGAGAATAGGCCCAGGTGAATATCAAGCCAGGAATATGCGCCCTGGCGGCATATTCGAAGACCATAATACGCACATCCCAAGTTAGCTCACTGAATTCTTGGGCTCCAAAGTCGAAGAGCGTCCTGGCGACATCTATACTGACATGGTTGTGAAAGAGCCGGAATCCGGTTTCCTCCGCCAATTTCCTGGCGATAGTTAGTTTTCCGGTCGCTTCTGGGCCATATATTATAACCAGTTTCATATTAAGCGACTCGTGCAAAGCTGAGTGGGTGATGTTCAGTTAGCAAAACGGCCAATGACGCTCATGTTGAAAATGTGTACTCGAAGTCGTACCCATGTTTCCCATCGGAGATCAAGATCGCCATCTGGCCCGCCAGGCCCACCAGTTGACCGGTGCCGGAATCCGGTACCACGGTGATAGCCAGTTGCGGTGCGCCGCGCGTCATAGTACCACTGTGCTGCAGCGCGAAGGCGCCGCTGCGACCATGCAGCGTGCCGCTAACCCGCTCGATAGCGACGTAACCGGCCGAGCCTTCGACGTCCGTCCCGGCGGTCAGCATCTGCCCCTTGCTGGTGCCTTCGAGATCACCGTGGAACTGTTTGTCGATGGACAGCCTGCCGAGCGTGGCATCCTGCGCCTTGTCATCCTGCCCCTGAGGGTTCAACTGTACTTCAAACGTGCCGCTTGCATGCATCGTCATAGAAGCCTCCTTGTGTACTGCAGTTAGAAAATGGGTCTGGTATACGCCGGGGAGCCAAAGCCAGGGGATAGGCAGATACCCGCGTTCAGTATACAACACGCCGCCAGGGCGGGCAATCCGGCATCCGGTTGAGGATCCGGCTGGAACAGCTATACTTGTCGCAATCCCAGCGGCAGGTCGTCAGGAACAGCACGCATCAACCATCCTTTGCCCCACGCTAGTTGTATGTGTGTGTGAAACATAGACATTATCGGGACTAACCCGTACTCAACAAATCCAGTAAATCGAAAGTAATCACTGGGTGACGGCCAGAGACGCGGAGATTATGCAAACCACAGGCCATCTCCATCACCAAATCCGAAATGCCGTCTTGGGTCAGGCGTAGCACATCTTTAACGATCCGACAGCGTTTCGCCCCAGCGATGGCGTGTTCGACCACCACCCGCGCACTGGAGTAGATCTGATTGAGGAAATGATCGCTCACGCTTAGAGCTTTGCCAGGCACGGTTGGACCGAGATAGACGACTTTGCCAGTGTTTTCGTTGACCAGTAGCATGTTTTTGTCGGTATACGCCTTCTTCTTGCCGCTGTATTGCGCCTCTTGCTTAGCTGAGTATTCTCAGGCTGAGTACTCTCCAGCCGAGTACTCTCCAGCTGAGTACTCTCCAGCTGAGTACTCTCCAGCTGAGTACTCTCAGCAGGCATCCTGCGGGCGTTGCAGCCGGCGTTCGGTGCCATCGATGACAAAATCGGGCGCACTTCCCAGCATAAGGGGACTCACAGCAACCCGACCCGCGTCGCGCTCAGGGGCATGGCCCATGTCGCTCAGAGCGTGTTGTAAAATGGGCAACAAGCGATGAATCCAGTAGTTGGTCTGCGATTGACTCAAGATGAACAAGAGCTTGTCTGTATCGCTTGCCAGCACACCCTTAACGCCACCGCCGCTGCGGCGCTCGCGGGGCTGACCTGTGCTCGTGAGATCATACGGATAGCGTTGGGCGTAAGCCGCCTGAAACGCCGGCAGCAATTTGGCGAACTCTTCCAGGGTCAGTCCGGTGGCGGCTAAAAAGTCGCGCGTTCTGTTTTTCAACGTGTTGTAGTTTAGCATGCAGCAATTATACACTATTTCCGATATGGTCTATTATATAACACAGTTCACCACGGAGAAAACGTATGCTTACACCATCTACTACACCAGACGAAATCTACCAGATGGACAGCCGGCGCGAGCTGTTCGTCGACGACTGGCTGATCGTCGCCAGGGAGGGCGCCGTCACGCTCAGGTTGCACGAGCCTATCGCACGGGAAGTGGCTCTGGTGACCGACCGGCCCTGGGAGGGGAATATGGCCGGCTACATCACCGTCTTCCAGGACGGCGAGCGCTACCGCATGTATTACCAGACGGGCAGATTTAACGAGGTCCCCGGCGGGCCGCAGCCGATTGATGTGATGATCTGCCTGGCCGAGAGCCGCGACGGGCTGCGCTGGGAAAGGCCGGATCTGGAGCTGTTCGAGTACCAGGGATCGCGGCGCAACAATATCGTCGTGATGGGGGAAGGGGAGCAGCGTATCGGCAGTATCGCCTTTGTCCCGTTCAAAGATACCCGCCCTGGCGTAGACCCGCAGGCCCTGTACAAGGCGGTAGCCACCGGCCGGGCCTTCCGCCGCGTAGGCGGCAAACTGCGCTCAGAGTTGTATGCCCTGATTTCACCGGATGGCGTACACTGGTCGCTGCTGCAGCCCGCACCCATTATGACGGAAGGGGCCTTTGATTCGCAAAACCTGGTATTCTGGGACCCCCTGCGCGGGGCGTATCGCGCCTACTTCCGCGATTTCCAGGAAGGGCGGCGCCGTATTCTGACCGCCACCTCGCCGGACTTTGTCCATTGGTCCGCCCCCGCCTGGCTTGACTATCCCGGCGCGGCGGACCACGAGCTCTATACCAACCAGGTCCTGCCTTACTATCGCGCGCCCCATCTCTTGGTGGGCTTCCCCACCCGCTATATTGATCGCCCCTCGTCTCCTGCCATCGACGCCCTGCCGGAACGGGAGCACCGGAAGTTGCGCGGGCAGCATCACCCGCGCTACGGCGCCGCCCTCACCGATGGCCTGTTTATGAGCAGCCGCGATGGGCAGCGCTTCCACCTGTGGGATGAAGCCTTTATCCGCCCCGGCCCGCAGCTCTTGCAAAATTGGACCTACGGCGACAACTACCAATGCTGGGGCCTGTGGGAATCGCCCTCCGAGCGTTCCGGGGCGCCGCCGGAGCTTTCCTTTATATCCACCGAGAATTCCTGGCGCGATACGTACACCGTGTTCCGCCGCTTCAGCCTGCGCATCGACGGCTTTGTCTCGCTGCAGGCTCCCTATAAGGGGGGAGAGGTGCTCACCCGGCCCCTCACCTTCGCGCCCCCGACCTCTGGGTCGGAAGCGACCTCTGGGTCGGGATGCCGCTTGCACTTGAACTTCGCCACCTCGGCGGCGGGCGGGGTGTGGGTCGAGGTGCAGGATGGCGCCGGGCAGCCGATACCGGGTTTCAGCCGCGCGGATTGTTACGAGGTGATCGGCGATGAGCTGGATCGGGTGGTAGCCTGGCAGGGCGGCAGCGACCTCAGCGCCCTGGCCGGGACGCCTGTCCGGCTGAAGTTTATTCTGAAAGATGCGGACCTGTACGCCATGCGCTTTGGGTAAGGCCATTTATCGGTTATAATGCGATCCGCGGAATTGCCATAAACCAGAGGAGACAACCATGATCCATCACAGCTTTAATAAAGGGCCGGAGAGTTGGTGTTCCTACGATTATCATGCTTGCATCGTATCTAAACGGGAAATCGCTGTCCTGGCGACCTGGTCGCGGGCGGGGGGCGTCAACGACTCGGGTTACGTCTGGTCCAACCATACCACCTGGAGCACGGACACGCCGGAGAGCCCCGTATCCATCCTGGCTTTATTCTTCTACCGCTATTGGTTGAATGAGGAGCCCATCGACCTGCGCGGCGCCGAGGTTTCGGTCTACCTGCGCGGCGACAATCTGCGGCTGTTCGGCGCTAACTGCTATTTCTGGGTGACCGCCCCCGCTTCGCGCTGGCACCTGACCAGCCATCCGCTGACCGTACCCGAGGGGAGTTGGGCGGCGGAACCTAACCGCTTCACCCTGACCAACGACGAGTCATTGTGGCACCGCAGTTGGGCCGGCTATCCCCCTAACCCCAAGTCCCTGGACATGACCCTGGGCAAGGTCCACAGCTACGGCTTTTCCTTCGTAGGATTTGCGATGGAACCCGACGGCAAATTCTCGCTGGATGAGTTGATTATTAAGCCAGCCTAATCCTGATGAAGAGCTAACAGGATATACAGGATAATGGTAGAATAGGGGATATGTGTTACTTTAGGCGCGGCTTCTGGTCAGAGTATGATCAGAACCTTGAAAGAAGGTAAGATGACGGATATCGTGTATGCCCATATTGAGATAACCGCCAATGGCGTCCCGTTCATAACGGGCACACAGATTAAGGTGGAAGAAATCATCCTGGATTATCTCGCCTACGGCTGGGATGCGGATGAAATCCACAAACAGCATCCCAGCCTCAGCCTGGCCCAGATTCATAGTGCTCTGGCTTACTACTATGATCATCAGGAGGAGTTGGACCGGGAGATCGAGCAGGGGCTGCGGGAGGTAGAGGATATCAAAGCCAGCATCAGGGAATCACCGGCCAGGCTTAAGCTCAGAGCGAAGGGATTATTGTCTTGACGCTTCCGCTTTACATGGATCATCATGTACCATCAGCAATTACCCTCGGGCTGCGTCGCAGAGGCGTTGATGTAACCACCACACAGGAAGACGAGGCCACCCAGTTCGATGACGAAACGCTCCTTGAGAGAGCTACACAGCTTGGCCGTGTACTATACAGTCAGGACCGAGATCTTTTGCGTATTGCCCGCCGTCGATTAGGGACGGGCCAAGATTTTTCGGGACTTATCTATGCTCATCAACTCAATATCACCATCGGTAAGGCAATTCGCGATCTGGAGCTAATGGCGGGAGTACTCGATCTTGAGGATATGCGGAATCAAATCGAATTTATACCACTCCGGTAGGCATGACATTGCCAGCAATTCATACGCTTAAGTTTCCAGAAGAGTATGGCGCCGCCATCGCCGTAAACGACATCCTGCCGCAGGAGGAAGCCGCGGAGATATTGGCGGATGCGCAAAATCTCGCTGGCCAGGTGCTCTACTTCCGCGCCAATATCACCCAACCGGCGGAGATTCAGCGCCTGTTTGACAGCGTCGCGGCGTCTCTCAAGCTGCCGGATATTGTCTGCTGCCATGCCGGCATGGCCGAGGCGTTTCCAGTGGAGGAGTATCCGCTGCAGAATTTTGAAACCCTGCTAGACCTGAACTTGCACGCGCCCTTCAAGGTGGCCCAGGTTGCCGCCCGCCGCTGGATTGAGCACGGCCTGCCCGGCCATCTCATCTTCACCTCTTCCTGGGTGCAGGATGTGCCCTGGCCTGAGATTACCCCCTATAACGTGAGCAAAGCCGGCCTGAAGGCGCTGATGCGCGGCTTTGCGCGCGAGTTAGCCCCCCAAGGGATCCGCTCCAACGCAATCGCGCCGGGCATCGTGGCGGTGGGGATGGCGAAACGGCAGTGGGATCATGAACCGCAATACCGGGCGCGCGCCGAGAAAGCCATTCCGCTGGGCTATCTTCAACCCGCCGAATCCGTCGCCCAGGCCTTCCTCTTCCTCTGTTCCACTATGGCGGATTACATGACCGGCGCAGTTTTACTGGTGGATGGGGGCTGCAGCCTGTACCCCATGGACTGACTGCTATGCATGTAAGCACTGCGCATTGCACCCGCGCCACGGCTGTGCTAGAATCCCATTGAGCCACGGGTCTGCCACTATTTATCCCTTTACTGTCCGATCCCTAGTCGAACCCAGGAGGCGTACGATGGCTTTTGATAAGGGCTTTGCGTTAGTCATAGGTATTGGAAGCTATTTGCACATCAATGGCGCCAATATCCCGATTTCAGTCAGCGACGCGCAGGAGGTAGGTCGCATCCTCTGTGACCAGAACCTGTGCGGATATCCGTCAGCCCAAGTAACTATTCTCCATGATCATACCGCCAGCCGCCAAAATATTCTCAGCGAGTTGGATAAATTGGCCGGTAAGACTTCCGCTGAAAATACCGTCACCCTGTTCTATTGTGGTCACGGCGCCACTGGTACCGATGGCAACTACTATTTGACGACAGTCGATTCTCAGGTGCAGGGTGATCGAGTTGTCGCAGGCACGGGCATCAGTGAAGTCGACCTGTTGGATAAGCTGCGAGCCATCCCAGCGCAGCGTCTCATACTTATTGTTCAATAGCTGCCACTCTGGTGAGCTCTCGCCTGATCTTGCCCTCGGCGACCAGGAAACATCGTTCGGCGACGCCAGCCTGCCTGAAAGTGCCACCAACGCACTTCTCTCTGCCGGCGAGGGGCGGATCATTATTGCCGCCTCCCGCCCTGAACAAAAGTCCTGGATTGGCGGGGGTAAATTGTCTATTTTCACCCAGGCGCTGGTGGATGGTCTCAGCGGTAAAGGGTACGTGTCCAATAATAACGGCTATATCAGTGCCTTTGGCCTCTATGAGCATGTATATACCGCAGTCAAAGAGGCGGCCGGTAAACTGGGGAAAACCCAGGAGCCTGAGCTGACGGTCCTCAAGGGTGTTGGACCGTTCCCGGTCTCGTTGTGCCGCGGAGCGACCGCCCTGGGCGCGTTTGACAGCCAGGAACCCCTGCCGCCGGATACCGCCGCGCGCGAAGTCGATCAGAAACATAGCGCCCGCCTCTTCCAGACGAAAACCAAAATAGTCACCGCCAGCGGAGAACGCGCCGTAGCTATCGGAGGCAATGCCACTAACAGCCCCATTATTACGGGCGACAACAATACTGTCCAGCAGGCAACTGGCCGCAACACTGCCCAGGCGGCTGGCGGTGGCAGGGCCACGGTAACCGATCGATCGCGTCGGACTACATTCGACCAACGCGGCCAGCAGGTGCAGTACCAGTACAACGCTGCCAATGATATCAACTTTGGTGCAGCGCAGAGCAAGGCAGACGCTTTAGCCGAGCTGCGCAAGCTGCAGGCAGAACTGGAAAAGGCGAAAGAGGCTGGCGCCATTGAGGAGGAGGCCGCCACGGATGCTGCATATCAAGTCACGAAGGCTGTGCAGCAGGCTCAGAAGCCAGATGCAGACCAGCAAACCATCCTCGGCCATCTGGAGCAGGCCAAGGACGTCATTGTCAAGGTCGCCGCAAATGTCACTGCCGCCGGCGGCCTGGTAACCGCCGTGAGCCAGGCCATCCAAATGGTGCAGCGCTTATTCTCTTAAGGTATTTGCCGAGGTATCTGTGACTATGAGAGGAATTCATGACGACCCCTGACCTGGATGATTTGAAATCCATCTTGGACCGCATCGCCTCAGGCCAGCACACCGACGCCGACATTGCTGCCCTGGTGCGCGCCGTATCGCAGGGCCAGCTTCCCGCGGTTACCCTGGCTACCGGCGAGCGCGCCGTGGCCCTGGGCGGCGATGCGACCGGCGCCATCATCATCAGCGGCGATAATAATACCGTGCGTGTTTCGCAGGGGCCCGAGTCTGTATTCGATCAACACGGCCAGCACGTGGGGCACCAGATCAACATCGTTGTTCAAGCCCAGCCCTCCCCCGCCGCCGCCCCGCCCCCCGCCCTGCACCAACTCCCCGCGCCCCCGGCCGACTTCACCGGGCGGGAGGCGCAACTGGCGGAGCTGCGGACGCACCTGGGCGCACAGAGCGCTGCGCAGGGCGCACTCATCAGCGGCATGGGCGGCTGCGGCAAGACTGCCCTGGCGCTGCAACTGGCCCAGGAATTGGCGCCGCGCTACCCAGACGCCCAATTCCTTCTGGACCTCAAAGGCACCTCCCGCCCGCCCCGCCCCCCGGCCGAGGTCATGGCCGAGGTGCTCCATGTCTACGATCCTGCCGCCCGCCTGCCGGAGACCGAGGCCGCGCTGGCCCCGCT
>SHYO01000027.1 GCA_009692745.1 Chloroflexota bacterium | reverse complement strand
ATATCGTCAATAAAAATTCGGTACGGAAAATCCAGAAGGGATTTTTATTCATTAGCCATTTCTAGCATATACCCCGAACGGGGTATATCGCCGAATTCTTACGCCAATAGGCTGGTGAACCGCCAAATCCAATTTTGGCGAAGGTATTATTATAGTGGAGTTTAATGCCTTGCAACAACGTGCGTCTGATTATGAAGAACTCAAAACCAACCGAGTTAATTTCTTTCTCATTGTTGTAGCAGCAACTATAACGGTATTGCCCACACTTATTGAGAAGTTTCAGCCTATTGGGGCTCCGGGTTTGCTTCTAATTTTTCTCGCCGTTTTTTTGTTAGCTCTAACGACCTTGAACCAGGTTGTAGAGTATTCTGTCTCGATAGTCGTGTTTTACCGAAGGGCAGGACGAGTCAGAAGATGGTTTGAAGACCAAAACAAAGCTATTGCTTCATATGTCGCATTTCCGCCACGCGATGACAGACCAAGGGTGGAACTGAGTCTATCTTATCTCGCCCAACGTGGAAGCGACGGAATATTGACCACTATAAACAGCGTCTCCTTTACTGCAATTGTTTTGGTGGTGACCTATCTCTATTTCTCTTCGAAAGATCAGTTTTGGGCACTGATTATAGGTGTTGTTGCATTCGTCACAATTTGGTTTTTGCAGCAGTTTTGGGTGCGTAGCAAGCTACGAAAGCAGAATTTGAACCTCGAAAAGGAATCTCACTTTCCATACACTGAACCGATGAAAGAGATATATGATGTGAGTTGAGTGGACTGCCCCTTGTTTAGTAGAAATAGAGATAAGCGATATACTCCAAAAGCAGAAGAAAGCTGTGTCCTATCGATGGTTGCTACAATCGCCAGCGGCAGTATTGTGCCTTTAGTATCACAGTCCAAACATCTATGAGCAGGTCTACCTTAGGCTTAAGTAACCCTTCAATTTGTCGGGGAAAAGCCATTCTAGGATTCTTGATCTATAACAATTCTCGCCTGCTGGCTAAAAAAGGTAGGACAACCGACCCCATAGTAATTCACAGTCTGCAAGTGCTTTGTGTCCATCTTTAAAGAAAATGAGGTACCGATGAACATTCCTCTTGAATTAATTGATGGATTCGCTTCAGGTAAGGCAATAATCTTCTTAGGACCAGATCTGCAGAAAATGGCAGGATTGCCGTGTTGGGCGGAATTGAAGGACCAACTAGGTTCTACACTTGGTATACCTGACGAGAAAAGACCTCAAATGATAGCGCAATTCTATGAATATGAATATGGGAAAAATGCACTGAGGACTCGTGTGCGTGATTTCTTTGATGCGTCAGGTAAGTACCCATCAGACTTGCATAACGTTTTGGTAAACCTACCTGCCTCAATGATTATTGCTGCTAGTATCCATGATAGTTTACTGGAAGAAGCTTTGAGAAATGTAAACCGCAAATATTACACTATTATAACGGACACCGATATCCATTTTTGGGAAGAAGATCGCTTGCAGTTGGTCTATCTTCACGGACGCTTGGATCGACCAGAGAGTCTAGTCATTACACGAGATGAATATCACCAGTATTTTAACAATCATGAGAAACTGGCAAATCTGCTAATTGATACTTTAACAAAGAAAACAGCCCTTTTTATAGGCTTTGAACCCAATGACGAAAGGCTATTGGGGATTCTTGATTATATACGACCGCATGAAGATCCTCTCCGTCGAAACCATTACATAATAATTTTTGATGCAAAAAAATTGGAGGTCAAGGATCTGAGGCAAAAAGGATTGATGGCTATCGAACTAACTGCTGATAATAATAAAAATCAAACTATCCTAAATTGGCTACAAGCATTCAGCATCAAGCTTCCAAGATTAAACAAAGATCGAATCATATCCCCTCCGGTTAATGAGAATATCTACCGTGAATGGTTACGTGACTTTACCGGATATATTGATATTAGGGGTCTTGCAGCACGAGGCGCAGTACAAGCACAGCGGTTCCCGCTGCTTGAGTTGTACATGCAACTACATGCGCACGAAGTAATTTCTCTTGAAGGCGCAGAGACTGAATTACAGGGGGGTACAAGAAGGATCCCTTTGACAGATGTGGTTAAAAAGAACCGTTTGACGTTGCTCCTTGGTGACCCAGGAGCAGGAAAAACGACTTTTCTTAGCTACCTGGCTAGGATCATGGTAGATAATACCAGCTTTCCTTTGCCTTTGCTCACGCGGGCGGCAGATATTTACGATTTCCATTTAACGAGATCTCGAGACATAGGCCCGTCTTGGCATGTGCTAATTAGCTTTTGGATCGGGCAATCCACAACACATGGTTGGGGATTTACGGATGCTTGGCTTCAGGGCAAGCTAAAGTCAGGACAAGTTCTTTTCCTGGTTGATGGCCTGGACGAGTTACCCAGCGAGGAGGCCCGTATCCAGATAGTAGAGATAATTGATAGTAGTGTCAAAGAGTGGTCAAAGTGCAGTTGGGTTGTCACTAGCCGGCCAGGTGTCTTACAAAATATATCTATTCCTATGGATTTTAGGGTTTCTGTGATTGACACTCTGAGTGATAAAGAGATACATACGTTCATCAGCGCCTGGGTAAACTTATTGTTCTATAGCAATCCAAATTACGGCAGAACAAACTCTCTTCAGGCAGACCAATACGAACGGGAACTACTAAATACGATACGTTTGCGTCGTGATGTTAATCTCCTAGCCCGTAACCCGGTAATGCTTACCTCGATCATCCTCGTCCATTGGAACCAGCCAAAGCTTCCGGAAGGCAAAGCAGACTTGTATGAGGCTGTAATTGACTGGCTGATTCGCGCCCGCTATTCTATGCATAGCCACAAGAACAAAGAATTCAGAGAGAACTGTTATAAAACATTGGCGTTGTCAATGTTTCTTCATCAGAAAGGTAGGCTCACGCGAGTTGGACTAAGGTGGGCAGCAGAACAGATAGCCCTCAACTTTGATGGATCAGATAAAGAAGATAAAATCCAGCAAGCTCAGGAATTCCTTGAGCAAGATGAGATAGCGACGGGTATTATTATTCGTCGTGGAATAGGAAATATCTCTTTCTGGCACACATCATTTCAAGAGTATCTTGCGGCCTGTAAGATTGCTTCAATGACGGATAGTGGCAGGAAAAGTTGGTGGAGTATCATTAAGAAACATCTATTTAGTGCAGATTGGCGCGAAGTACTACGTTTTTTTCCGGCTATATTACATCGATTGGGAGATGATAGAATCGACTTGCTTGTTAATCTTGTCCTTAATTCGCGAAAGGATAAATCTCTTGCGGAAACAGCGAAGGTTGTCGGGTTCCTAGGGTTTGTGCTTCAAGATATCTTCATATATAACTACTCTGTTTACCGCGTTAGCAAGTACCTGGAGGCTAGGGATCAGGTTATGCAAATCTTCACTCCTGCGGAAATAACACTTGATTTGCAAACTCGTTATGATGCCGCGGTGGCACTTGGACGCGGCGGTGATCCTCGGTTGTTCAATCAAGAGAAGAATTGGGTTAGAATTCCCGGCGGTGTCGCTTGTTTGGGATCACAGAACAAAGATATATTACATTCCAACTACGACGAATTTTCCGAACAGAATGAGCAACCAGTACACCAAGTTTTCTCTGCTTCATTTGAGATTGGAAAATATCCTTTGACAGTTCAGGAATTTGCGCTGTTTGTCGAAGACGGGGGATATCAGGATCAATTCCTATGGGATCCTGACGGTTGGGAATGGAGGCAGCAACGCCAGATTCTGTCTCCTAATCGTTGGGACGAGCAGCTTTCCTATCCCAATTGTCCCGTTGTATATGTAAGCTTGTATGAAGCACAGGCGTACTGCAATTGGTTATCTCGCAGAGATGATGAAATGATATATCGTTTGCCAACTGAAGCCGAATGGGAATACGTAATCAGGCGAGGCCAGTCTCATTACATGAGATATATCTTTGGTAACATGCCACCCCAAGATTTGGGAGATAAAATCCATAATGATTATTCTGGATTGCGCCATCTTGCTCCTATAGGTCTCTTCCCATTAGATATCACACATGATGGGGTGATAGACATGAATGGAAATATTTGGGAATGGGTCCAGAATTATGGTGTTGACAAGTATACGTCGGATCTGAAGCAGGCGAACCATATAGAGGCACTCGACTCAAAATATCGATATCGGCGTGGAGGCGGGTGGCACGACCAAGCACGGGCTCATCGCTCTGCCTACCGGGACTGTGTCCTTTCAGTAAATCGGTATGATGATACGGGGTTCCGTGTATTGCGAATCCACCGACCTATTCTTATCAAGGGTACGCTCCCAATCAAGACTTACCCAGCCACACTTGCTGACATATATGCAAAATATACTGATCGAGTGTGTTCTCAGGCAGAGGCCGATCAAGAACTCAAGTCCTATGCTTCTATTTTTTCATCGGATATAAATACCCGAATGATTGAGAAGCTCTTTCCCAAAAAGATGTCGGAGAGGAATGCACCTATCGATCGATCACTCCCTATCATGGATAAGGTTCCACAGAGCAAGTTTGAATATAACCTCCTCTACCAGGATACTCGTATTAAGCTTGCGGTAGAAGAAAAATTGAGCGCTGGTTCTACGGCCAATCAATATTATCAAAATGCGCAGAATTTGATGGAAGTGGTAGCTGTTCTTCTTTCTACTGAAGTGAATCAATCCCGCCAATTGTGGCGAGATCTCGCCGACAACGACCTCGATGCATTAATATATATGGTCCTGGATTGCTACGACCTGGCACGTGTTGACCGTCTTTTAATCACAGGATATGAAGCAAATGATCGTGCCATGAAAGGTTTCCAATCATCGAAGTCATTGGATCTCAATAGATTGATTGAGTATGAGGTATTCTCAGGGACAGTATGGTGGCATAGTCAAGGTGATAGCCTTGAAGAGCAATTTACTCCTATGGGAAAACTGGAATTTGATGATAGAAATCAGTTTTTGAAAGAAACGTTGTCAAAAGAATGTCACATGGTTTTTATGTTTGGCGATAACGGAGAGTTGGTATGGGACTTAGCTCTAATTCAACGTTTAATAAGCCAGAATCCTAAGCTAAAAGTCACCGGAGTAGTAAGCTCTCGCGTCGTGGCAAATAATGCAAATGAGTCAACTCTAAAAAAATGCTTGGAATATCCAATTTTTCACGACCTTTCCCACTCTACTAGATTTAGTTTATTCCTCGAGGAAAGTTCTCGGTCGGCAATTGAACCTTTGTTTTGCTCTAATAAGCTTCAAGAAGTACTCCGATCAGCAGATATTGCTTTTATTAAAGGTATAGCGCAATTTGAGACTATGCAAAAACTTCCTTTGACTTCTTATTATGCTTTCGTAGTACATAGCGCTGACTCCCAGATCTGTACAGGTTTAAAAAAAGGGAGCGGCGTTTTTGTGCGTTTGCCTAAAGGCAAGGAGGCCTTCCACTATCTCCAAGAGACGCTAAGGGATATCTATCCTAGACTTAGCAGGCATGCGTGGGATTAACGTCTTAGGGAGATACTACCATTTTAGGAGGTGCTGTCGTGAAAATGATGAGAACTAAGGCCGAAGTGCTAGACCACTTGAGGAAGATTGGCTATCACAAGCCGGGATTCCGCATAGCTGTCGAAGCACTTATCTTTACGCCGGAAGGAAAAATCTTACTTCAAAAACGAGGTCCTCATAGCCGGGATGAAATAGGCAAGCTGGAAGGGGTTGGCGGGAGCCTTGGGGACCGGGAGGATTTACTTCAAGAGCTACGGGAGGAGATTGATCAGGAATTGTCTGCTCAAGCTGTAGGACTTGAGATTGTGGTCGATCGCTTGTTTGAAATTCGCCAGGTTGAATTCTATGAGCAAGACCATGGCCTGCAAAATTGGGTGATTGTTTCTTTTCTATGCCGGATCAAGAAAGGTAAACCGGAAATTGGCGAACCGGGCAAAACTGAATCTTTACATGAATTCACTCTTAGTGAACTCCAGAAAAAGGAAGAGGATGAACTAAGTAAATCAACAATAGGTGCTCGGAGGACGTATCAAGATAGATATGGAAACCGACCTTATTATGAGGTACTCGAAGAAGGTGAAGAGTGAGTATTCAAAGCCGTATGGATCTGACCAATCCCTCTCCTACCTTGCCAGGTGGCGTACTTTCGGCGCTGCAGGGTTTGCCAGGGAGATTCATTGTGCGAGGCCATGGTGGACGATGTTGGGATCAATTCGACCAGACTTACATTGACTACATCTGCGGATATGGGCCTATTATCATTGGCCACTGCAACGCAGAGGTCAACCAGGCAGTCATTCAACAATTAGAGTTAGGTATCATCTTCCCCTCATATACTACGCTGCATTATCAGTTAAATGCGACTCTGAAACGTATCTTTCCTTATACAGATTGTTGCCTTTTTATGAAGACTGGTTCTGAGGCGATTTCTGCGGCTATCCGTCTCGCACGTGCGTTTACAGGTAGAGCCACTATTTTTCGTTGCGGTTTCCATGGTTGGCATGATGCCTTCATATCTCCTTACACCTCATGGCACCTCTTTGAGGCTGATCCCTTTCCCCCACGCTATATTCCTGGCATACCTCAGGACCCTACAGCAGCGCTAGTAGTCAGTTGGGATGGGGAGGACTTTCAACAATTAGCCGACCTTTTTCAGGCACACCGTCCCTCTGTCGCTGCATTAATTCTAGACCCCATTCAACTTAGAGAACCGTTCGAAGAAAATCTCAGGCAATTACGCAAGCTTACTGAGGAAGAAGGTGCTTTATTGATCTTAGATGAAATTAAGACGGGTTTTCGCGTGAGCTTGAATGGTGTCCAAGGGCTGTACAACATAAAACCTGACATAACCGTTTTGAGTAAGGCCATATCAAATGGTTTTCCATTGGCTGTCGTCCTCGGGCAACCCAAAATCATGGGTCTAATTCAATCTGCCAGGATAATGGGGACCTATAATAATGAACTGGTTTCTATCGCAGCAGCCTTAAAGACAATCTCGATCCTCGAAAGATCAGGGAGCATTACTCGGTTATGGGAATTAGGACAGAAGCTGATTGACGGTACCAATGAGATTCTGAACCGGTACAGGTTGATAGAAGATATTCAGGCTGTAGCGTACCGTTGGCCTTGTATGCCAGCGCTATGGTTTCACCAGCATTCAGAAAGGGCACAGAATCTGAAGTCATCCCTAATCAATGAACTAGCACGACATGGAGTCTTAATATTAGCAAACCACCCTAGCTTTATCTGTTTGGAGCACAACAAACAAGATGTAGACGATACATTGGCAGCAATGGATGCAGCTGTCTTGAGCTGTCTCACAACAATTAATAATCAGTAAGAGACGTCATCGCATTCACTTTGAGTTGCTGTTAGTCGGTCTAAAGGAAGATTGAGTATGGCGATGAAAATTGGCATTATCGGTTATAGCGCCTATGTAAGGCGAGCTTATATTCCGTACTTTAAGACTCATTCTGAAATTGAGCTAAGTGCGGTTTGCGACATTCTTGGACTACCTGAGCTAACGGAATTAATAACTAAGGCAGGATTTGACTCTCGACCTTTGCTATTTCATGATTTAGCGGAAATGCTTGCGACTATTGACATTGATGCAGTAATTGTGAGCACGCCTCATAGCTTCCATTTTGACCAAGTAAAAACATGCCTCGAGGCAGGTAAACACGTATTGGTGGATAAACCTATTTCTTGCAGATTTAGAGATGCGCAAGCACTAGTGGAATTCGCTGAATTAAAGGGTTTAAAACTAGCAGTTGGGAACCAACGCCGATATGAAAGCCCCTATCGGCATATCAAAGCTAGAATAGCGGAAGGCGGAATGGGGGAGATCAAACTAGTGAATTATCTTTTTGCGAGCAGTCCCTGGTACAATTATGCCCAGTCTTGGCGTGGAGATTCTGATTTAAATTGTGGTGGCGCTATGATTGACATAGGACACCTTGCCGCAGATATGTTAGTTTGGCTATTAGATAGGCCATTGTGTTGGGTATTTGCTGACGCCTTAACATCCGGCATCAAACACGTAGAACAGAGTGTTGCTATATTGGCCGAATTTGAGCCCCATGTTCTTGTCAGTCTGACGGTTTCGTACGAAGCCCCTGCCAATTCTGTTCAAGAGGAATTATCGATATATGGATCTCGAAGTAATATCTTTACTCGTCGTTTTCAGCCTAAGCGATCTATTCAACCTCCAATCCTTATTGAGGAGTCTACGGAAGGCCATGTTCAAGAAATTGTGTTTACTGATCTACCTGAGCATTGGAGACCTTTCGAAGATTTCTTGCGAGGTATAAGGACCGGAAGTCCTATTATTTCAGATGGAAGGAGTAATTTAGGTACGATTGAATTGATTGATGCCATTAATCGGTCCGTAAGAGAGCAGAATAAGATTCACGTGCGCGATAATTGAATGATACCTAGTAAGGTGGACCGCTTCGTCAAGACAGACAAAAGGGCAGGATTAAGATAGAGGTCTCTCCTTTCCAAAGTAGAGTTCAGCAGGTGTCAGGTAATCTAAGGCTTGGTGTAACCGGCGATGATTGTAGAATTCAATAGTGTTTTCGCTTGGTGGGGTCCATTATAATTCTAAAAAGAAGTCCAATTTTTCTAAATATTTGTGATTCATAGAGATGATCCTGATAGTATACTGCGATTTCTCGAAATGATCCGAGTTTCAGCCGTAATCACCAGGTTTTTGCATAGAGGGTGTTTTTGTTCCCGAAATAATTGGCAATGCCTTCGTGAATTTGATTATTTTTCAACCGCATTCTAAATCACACAGCTCATATTGCCTAGAAGTGATAATATTAGTTTGCATAAAATCCCAAAATCACAATTTGGAGGAAAGAATGAATTTCTCCGACGAATTGGCTCAGCAACTCAAAATTGGGAATGTTGTTCTTTTCGTCGGAGCCGGCCTTTCAATTGGCGCGGGTTTTCCTGATTGGGTAAATCTCATCCATCCATTAGCCCAAGATATTGGTGCCCGTTGGCCCATTGAGGAAATCGATCTTACTCCAGACTACCTACTCTCTATCGCTCAGCACTATCAGAACCAATGCGGTCGTAATGCACTCATCAGATATCTTCGAGAGACTTTGGATTCTGGCGAAAAACAGCCAACTGCGGTCCATCGGCTTATAGGCTCATTTCCTATAAGTACTATTTTTACAACTAATTATGATGACCTAATCGAGAGAGCCTTAGTACAGATAGGCCGCCAATCAAATATTATCGTGAGCGATCCGGAAATAGCCTTTTGGAGTTCAGAGCGTATACAAATAATTAAACTGTGTGGTGACCTTCAAAGACCTGAAAGTATTGTCATCACCCAGCGTGATTTCAACACCTATTTTGCTACCCACCCACGGTTAGTTGAGCGACTTCGCACAAATCTGGAAAGTATGAGTCCTCTTTTCCTGGGCTATAGTCTTCAAGACCCTTTTTTTAACCAGATCTGGGATCGGATCGGTTTGGATTTTGGCAGGCTCAGAAGATGGGGGTTTTCAATCCATTTCGAAATTGATCCGCTGAAAGGTGACGACCTACGCGAACGAGGAATCCATGCTATCAAGATAGAAAACATAGCTAACGATCGGACAGTATCTTTGTTAAAGTTTCTTCAAACCTTATCTGTGAGCTCCCCCTGATTTAGTGGAGGGAGAGGTAAAGGAGAATGTTGCAGTTGAAAGCTTGAATACCGTCAGATACCACGCCATATTCAGTATCTACCGAGCATCTGAGCCAATGCCTGCACTACTGCGGTATCGTAGATATCACTTGAGGAATTCCAAGATAGTGTTTCCGAATCCTGTCCCGACATACCACATGCAGTATGGTGGACCCCAAAAACTGAACAGGAAAATGGGCGAAAATAAGATAGAAAAGAGGCTATGAGAAAACTGAGCTTCTCCCGATTGAGTGGACAGGGAAATAACCGAGTATAATGCTATCGGAACCTGATATGGTGCCAATTGCCTTACTCTATTCAGTTTTTTCCGAGCATTTGAGCCAATGCCTGCACCACCGACATATCATAGATATCACTTGAGGTATCCCAAGGTGGTTTTGAAGGATTCTGTCTCGGTATACCCCATGCAGCGTCAAAATCATCTCCAAAATTTTGGACATAACGTGGGGTTCCTATGGCCGGCTTACACTATAGTAGGTCTGCCGGACGCATCCGTGAACGAATCGCGCGAGCGGGTGCGCAGCGCCATCAAGAACAGCGGCTTTAATTTCCCCATGATGCGGATTACCGTCAACCTGGCGCCGGCCGACTTACGCAAGGAAGGCCCGGCCTACGACCTGCCCATCGCCGTGGGTATCCTGATGGCCTCGGAGCAGGTGTGGCCCACGGAAAAGGCGCTGTTCCTGGGCGAGCTCTCGCTGGATGGCGCCATCCGGCATGTCGACGGCATGCTGTCGATGGCCAGCGCGGCCGCCCACCACGGGTACCAGGATCTATTCGTGCCGGCGGCGGATGCGGCGGAAGCGGCGTTGATACAGGAGGTCAATGTCTACCCGGTGGTCACCCTGGCTGATCTGGTGCGCCACCTGCAGGGACTGGTCGCCATGATACGATATGAAACTCAGTTTGACCTGGAGAACGTAGAGCCGCCTAGCTATGCGGTGAACTTCCACGATATCCGGGGGCAAGAGCACGTTAAGCGGGCAGTGGAGGTGGCCGCCGCGGGTGGGCACAACGTGCTGCTGTCGGGTCCGCCGGGAGCGGGGAAGACGCTGATCGCGCGGGCCATGCCAGGAATCATGCCGCGGTTGTCGGTGGATGAGGCGCTGGAGGTGACGAAGATCTACTCGGTGGCGGGGATGCTGACGCCGGAGCAGCCGCTGCTGCGCTACCGCCCCTTCCGCGCGCCGCACCATACCATCAGCCACGCGGGGTTAGTTGGAGGAGGTTCGTGGCCCAGACCGGGAGAAATTTCACTGGCTCATCGCGGGGTGCTTTTCCTGGACGAGCTGCCGGAGTTCAGCTCGCGGGTGCTGGAGGTGATGCGCCAGCCGCTGGAGGACAAGATCGTCACCATCTCCCGCGCCACCGGCACGCTAACCTTCCCAGCGAACTTCATGCTGGTGGCTGCTATGAACCCGTGCCCTTGCGGCTTTTACGGCGATCCGGTGAAGGAGTGTACCTGCTCGCCTAGCACCGTCACCCGCTACCAGAAGCGCATCAGCGGGCCATTGCTGGACCGCATCGATATTCACCTGGATGTGCCACGCGTCGAATATGAGAAGCTGACCAACGACAGGCTGGGGGAATCTTCAGAGACAGTGCGGCAGCGGGTGGAGACGGCGCGAGAGCGGCAGCGCAAGCGCCTCGCTGCATTCAACGGTCGTATCCAGGCGAATGCGGATATGGGGCCAGGCGAGGTACGGGAGTACTGTAAGCTGGATGACACCGGGAAGAATCTGATGAAGGCGGCCATGGCGCAGTTGGGGATGAGCGCGCGGGCGTTTCACCGCATTCTGAAGCTGTCGCGCACGATTGCGGACCTGGCGGGGGCGGAGAGCATCCAGACGGCGCACCTGGCGGAGGCAATCCAGTATAGGCCCCGGCAGCGGGCGTAAGCTGAGAGGATATCACACCCCGAAAACTATTTGTTATTGGGGATTACTCACACAAGGAATAGAGGAATGAATTTAACAAGTCGTATCGCAATCGTGACCGGCGCTGGAACCGGTATTGGCAAACGAACGTCACTGCTGCTGTGGGAAGCCGGGTATTCCGTCGTGCTAGCAGGCCGCCGGGTTGAACCACTGGAGCAATTGGTTCAGGAAGCCGGTGTGTCGCACGCGCGCACGCTGGTGATGCCCACCGACGTGAGTGACCCGGCGGCAGTGTCGGCGTTATTCGCGGCCACGGTGGACAAATTTGGCCGGCTGGATGTTTTATTCAACAATGCGGGTGTGGGCGCGGCAGCCCCGCTGGAAGAGCTGAGTTATGCACAGTGGCGTACTGTGCTCGATACCTGCGTTACGGGCACATTTCTGTGCACGCAGCAGGCATTCAGGATCATGAAGCAGCAAGATCCGCGCGGCGGACGCATCATCAACAATGGGTCGATTTCGGCACATACCCCTCGACCCAATGCCACCGCTTATACGGCTGCCAAACATGCAATCACCGGGCTCACCAAATCCACAGCGCTGGATGGTCGGAGATTTGACATTACCTGCGGGCAGATTGACATAGGCAACGCGGCTACCGATATGACCGCGCGCATGAAAACCGGTGTGCTGCAAGCCAATGGCACGCTGGCTGTCGAGCCGACCATAGATGCCGATCATGTGGCGCGGGCGGTGCTGTATATGGCGAACCTGCCGCTGGATGTGAGTGTGCCGTTTATCACCGTGATGGCCACTGGGATGCCCTACATAGGTCGCGGATAAACGGAGATGCTGCATAAAAAGGATTAGAAGGATTTCTTGAGGTTGCAGATTTGACCGCAATGGGCACTGCGCCCTGTATGGTTCGGCGCAGTGCCCAGGCCACGCTTTTCAGCGACGATGAACTGATGTGGATTAGTGCATCGGGGGCTGGACGATTTTGAAAATTGCGCCGCTCGGGTCCGCCAGGGCGGCAATTCGGCCAAATGGCGAATCATCAATCGGTCCCATCTGCTTGCCGCCGTGCTTGGTTACGACAGCCGCGGTTTCGTCGGCATTGGCTACCGAGAAGTAGCTGACCCATTGCGTGTGCATATTGCCCCACGCGGGGTCAATCTGCATAATGCCGGCCAGCATCTCTTCTCCATGCTTGAGCACGTAATACTCCATGCCTCCGGCCATCGGATCTGCAGTGGCGCCCAGCAATGTCATGTAAAAATCACGCGCCTGTTTGGCATTGGATGTATACAGCTCGCACCAGGTCGTCGCACCCGGCTCATCGGTAACCTGCGATCCAATATGCTGGCCCGCCTGCCAAAAGCCAAACGCTGCGCCGGTGGGGTCCTCGCAGATTGCCATACCACCAAATTCGCCCACCACCATAGCCGGGGACAGCACTTTCGCTCCCAATTCCACCGCACGGGCAACCTCGGTCTCGACGTGGTTGGTAGCGAAATACAGGCCCCAAGCGGCTGGCATCGGCGGTGCGCCCGGCTGATTACCCATCAGGCCGGCCGTCGTTCGCTTTCCCAGTCGCGCGGTTGTGTATCCGCCAAATTCCGGGCCGCCGATGTCATACTCCCAACCGAATACAGCCTGGTAGAACGTGCGCGCCGCTTCTACGTCTGGCGTCATCAGGTCGGTCCACGTGGGGGTGCCGGCCGGTTTTGCCTGCGAATGTGTGGTCATGATTACTCCTTCGTCATCTCATGCCTGGATTGATTCAAGGTGATTGTTTTTGTCGCCCATCACGCGATACAAGATTATAGAACATAAATTCTAATTTGTCAAAAAATGCCTAAACCCTGGTAATTATGAAAACGACAGTCTTTGACCAGGCGTCCTCCGCCGATCCACCCCTGGCCAACCAGCCTGACCTTTAGCCCCTGGGGAAATATGCCACAGACATTCGCTCCGTATTGCCTCACATAAGAATCTTACCCTGAGGGATTCGTTGCCTCATTAGAAGATCTTACTATGACCGTCTGGCAGATGCGGTGTTGCAAAGATTCAATCTCCCTCAGCAAAGTTACTGGGTTAAGATCAGGATACAGGGTACGCAATTTGTCTTTGTGCTCCACAGAGATCTGGTCAGATGGCAAGACCCGTTGGTAAGGGGTCTTAGCCAGATCATCGCGCTTTCTGAGTTTAGCGCCAACTCGTTCTTTGCTGACGAGCTTCATCACGGGTTGGAAGAAGTTGATGTAGAGACGCAGCCGGCGGTAGAGTGCTAGCAGCAAGCGGGCCAGCTTAAAAGTCGGCAAACCCTTTTACGTGGTGCATCAAGGCGGGTCCCACCGGGCCGCGATTGAGGCCAGTGTTACCCAGGTTTCCGCCGCTTTGCAGGAACTCCTGCCGCCCTATATGGCGCCGCCGGATCGGATTAAATTGATGCGCTTCCTGTCAAATTTGTTGGGATAGCATCGGGGATAGGCCAATTACCGATGTCCAAAACCAGGGCCGTGTCAATTTTCCTATTGGCCTAAAATCCACATGCGTGCCATAATGCTCCTGGTGCAAAGTGTCTCAGCCTTTCATTTACGCACAGATCGAATAGAATCATAGCTACTGATGCCACAGATTTCTATGTGCCACGCGGCTACCTCGCGTGGCAGCCATCTCACCAAGGAGCACGCTATGGCACGAAGAGTACCGGACCAATATATCACTAAGGTGAAGAAGCCCAACGATTTCGATGCCTTCTGGCAAGGAGTACTGGAACAGGCGGCAAAGATTCCGCTGGACCCGCAGGTGACGCTTGATCCCCTGCGGTCTTCGGAAGACGTGGACGTTTATAACGTATATTATACCAGTCTGGATCAGGTGCGGATATTCGCCTGGTATTGTGTGCCGAAGCAGCGCCAAGGGCGGCTGCCGGCCATTCTGACTATGCCGGGGTATATCAGCGACCCTCCCATCTCAAAAGAGTGGGCCAGGCTGGGCTATGCCGCCCTCACCCCCGCCCCACGCGGTAAAATCCGCAGTAACCGGCAGGTCAATCCGGGGTATCCCAACCTGCTAACTCACAATATCGTGGACCGGCATACTTACGTTTATCGCGGCTTTTTCGTGGATGCCTGGCGCACGGTGGACTTTCTGCTGGGACGGGAAGAGATTGACCCGCAGCGCATTGGCGTCACCGGCGGCAGCCAGGGGGGCGGCCTGACTATTACTACAGCGGCCATGCGACCGGAGATCAAAGCGGCAGTGGCAGGTGCGCCTTACCTCACCGGGTTTATAGATGCGATTGCGCTGGAACGTACCTACCCCTACGACGAGATTAACGACTATCTGCGCCTGTACCCGCAGCAGCGGCCGCAAGTCGAGGAGACCCTGGCCTACTTCGACGGCATCAACTTTGCCGACAAGATTCGCTGCCCCACCATGGTCTATATCGGCCTGCAGGACAACGTCTGCCCGCCGGAGACGGGATATGCGGTGTTCAATGCTATTGGCAGCCGGGATAAGCAACTCTATGCCTATGATGGGCATGGCCACGACTCCGGGCGATACCAGCATAATACCCTGGTTGAGCAGTTTTTCCACACCCATCTCAAAGCATAAGGGAGGAATACTATGACTACTGCATCGAACCACAAGCCTGCGGACTTTGAAAGCTATTGGAGCAGTACCCTGGCAGAGTTATCCCAAATCTCCCCGGCCCCGGTGGTTGAGCCTATGCCAATACGCACCACTAGCGATGCTACCATGTATGGCGTGCGCTTGACCAGCATCGGTCCTTACCGGCTCTTTGGCTATCTGAGCATCCCCCGTGGACGAGGCCCTTTCCCGGCCATCTATCAACTGCCGAACTATGGCAGCGTGGTAGAGCCGCTGCCGCAGGGGACGGCCCTCGCCAAGCGGCGCCGGTACGTCACCTTCGCCATCGCCGTGCGCGGGCAGCGCAACGCCGACCAGCCCTTCGCCGCCACGTTCCCCGGCCTGCTCACGGAGGGAATTGAGGACTCCCTGGGATATATTTATCGGGGCATTGTAGCGGATTGCTGCCGGGGGGCGGAATATCTCCTCAGCCGCCCGGAAGTGGATACGGGCCGGGTGACGGCGGCGGGCAGTGACCTGGCCCTGATCACCGCTGCCCTTGATCCCCGGTTTAGCCATACCATCTCCGCGCCCGGCCTTTTCTTTGATACCTGCGCGGTAGCCGCAAAGACCAAAGGCTATCCCCTGGAAGAGATCAACGATTATCTGCGCTACCGTCCGGAGAGCCGCGCTAAGGTGGAAAAGACGCTGGCCTACTTTGACCTGCGCTGGTTTGCGCCGCAGGTAAAGGCCACCACTCTGCTGGTGAGCGGGGCTAAAGGCGAGCTGCTCGGCCCAGAGGCGCTTCACCCCCTGATCGAGGCTCTAGGGAGCCAGATAACGGTATACGAGACGCAGCACTCCTCTTATAAGGATGGTCTGTACGCCGAGCGCTGGCTGACGCGCCAAATGGGCTTCCGGCAGGCGATTTTGCCGGCGGCCTGGCGGTAGATGATTCGGTATCGGCCGCGGCAGAGAACATAAGAGCGATCCACAGATTGTGCCCAACCGGGTTAGGGAGGATGACACAGATTTATGATCTACATAATAGCCGCATTATCTTGGTAAAGGAGAGATCAAAGTGCAAGACCGTGGGTTCCTGCTCTCAACTCTGGTCGATTTTCCAGACGATTGCTCGCGAATTGGGTTCAATGAAGGGCTGCTGGCGCAACTGATGGATCGCCTGCAGTGGATGGGTGTGCGCCGTGTTTACTGGAACTACTACAGCGCCGACCTATGGCAGTGGTTCATGGGTTGGCCGAAGTCGCCGGGCACCCGCCAGACCCTGGCAGCCATGGGCGGGGACCCTATGGCAGTGGGCTGCCGGCTGGCCCATGCACGCGGCATGCAGTTCTATGCCGTGATCAAACCCTATGAGAACGGCACCAGCCATGCTACGCCCAAGGAGGTGTTGGAACGGGAGGGGCAGACCGGGTTGCCGGGCATTGGCGGGGTCTATCGCGTCGATCCCTGGGTGCAGGCGCGGCCGGAGCTGCGCGTGCGCGCTCGCACAGCGGATGTGCCGGATGGCCTGGACAAGGCGCCGGTGTCGCGCATACAACTGCGCCAGAAGGACATGACGCCGATCCGCATCAAGCCCGAGAATTTAGAAATCTGGACCAGCGCCGATAACAACGGCTACCAGCAGCGCGATGTGCCGTTCAGCTTCAGTGAGGGGGTCGAGACCTGCCCACAGGATGTGGTGGACATGGAAGGCAATCTGGTCACGCGCCAGGGTGACCCGGTGCGCACCCTCAACCTGGCCGGCCTGAACCTGCTCGACCCGTTTATCGCCATCACCACCAACTTCGAGGATCAGGCCGGCATGTTCTGCAACACGGCGCTCGAGATGGTGCGCGTCTATGGCTCCGGCGACCAGCCGCTGCCGATCGTCGTCGCCAGCCACAGAGCGGTCTGGCGGTCGCAGCGGGATCTGCGTACCGGCGATTTGGAGTACGACCGCGGCCTGGGCCATATCGTGGTCTGCCTGGATGTGAGCAACCAGACGACGGTCTTTGGCGGCACGCCCACCCGGCCCTCTGCAGAACGCGATGGCATAATCGCCTTCGCCAAAGGGCGCGACAAATACCTGTCCGGCTCGCTCTGTGAGGGCTACCCCGAAGTGCAGAACTTCTGGCTGGGCTGGGTCAGCGACTGTATCCTGGCCGGCGTCGATGGCGTGGACGTGCGTATCTCGTGCCACAGTTCTTGGACCAATACGCCGGGGATCTACGGCTTCAATGCGCCGATTTCGGCTGAGTACCAGCGGCGGTATGGTGTCAACCCCGATGTGGAGCCCTATGACCCGGCACTGTTGGGCGATCTGCGCGGCGATATCTATGATCAGTTCCTCTGGGCGGTCAAGGAGCGTTTGTCCGCCGCCGGCATGCCGCTACAGCTTCACATCGAAGTGGAATCGTTCCGGCCCGACGCCGGGATGTCACGGGTGCGCACCCGGCCGGGTAACATCGCGTTCCATTGGCGGCGCTGGCTGCGCTCGGGCCTGGCTGACGAGACGACACTGTTTGGCCGGGCGTGGATGGCGCAGCGCCTCCTCAACGACGCCGGCGTGCTGGATGTGATAGGAGAGGCGGCAGTCGCCGGCGTGCCGGCGCACTTGAGCGAGCCGGTGGGGTTGAGCGAGAAAGATGGCAAGACCCTGGCCGATCAGATTGAGTATAGCTATCGCTGGAGTTCAGAACACCCCGGCAAGCTGGCCGGCTACACCATGTACGAAACGGCGTCCATGTTCGATAGCAGCGCGGTAGGTGCTGATGGCAAGTTGCAATTCCACCCAGGGCTGACCGAGGCGGTACACGAGCGCGTCAAGGAGCTATACTGAGTAAACTCAGCGCTGAGTATACTCAGCCGGCTGCTGTGATAGAGCCCTGGAGTTAAGAAACTAATTGTAGGTGCTTGTTTTAAGATCTGCCTCCGGCTGCACGTCTTTGGCACACCTGGAAAATGTGCGGCATGCTGTCTTCTGGACAGCCGAGATCGCACCTACTGCTTTGAAAAAACGTGCGGTTGAAAACCGCACCTACGGAAGGTTTAATAGGAGGTCGCCCCCTGGGTACAGGATGATACAGGAAGTGAAGTTGGCGTAGCTGACGGGGTGGGGTTCTGTTGGTATCGGCTGAGTATTCTCAGCACGGATTAGGGTCTGGCGCCTGAGTTCGTGTTCAACATTCCGCTGCCCTTTTTCATGAAGCGCATAAATACGTCCGGCGCCATGGGATGACCAAAATAGAAACCCTGCGCTTCATCGCATAGGCAGGTCTTCATGAACTCGTACTGCTCTAGCGTTTCCACTCCTTCCGCCGTTACCCGGATACTTAAGTTGTGCGCCAGGGCAACGATCGCTCTCACGACCGCTTCGTCCCTTTTGTCTGCGTGAGCCCGGCTGACGAAGGAATGGTCAATCTTAAGCCCGTCAATTTGGAACTGACGAATGTATTCTAAAGATGAATACCCGATGCCAAAGTCGTCAATTGATACAAACACTCCTATCTGCCGGAGCGCCTGCAACTTGGCCATCGAATTGTCCCGATCCTTCATAACAACGGTTTCAAGGAACTCCACTTCCAACGCGCTGGCCGGCAGGCCCGTCTCAGCCAGTATTTTCTCAATCAGGGCCACCATATCTGGCCGCCGGAACTCGCGGTTCGAAAAGTTCACGGCGACGCGCAATGGGGCCAGGCCGGCCGCCTGCCAGGCTTTGGCTTGGCGGCAAGCCGTGCGCAGCACCCATTCGCCGATCGGTAGGATCAGGCCGGTATCTTCGGCGATGCTCAGAAACTGTTCGGGTGGGGTCAGGCCCAACTCCGGGTGCTGCCAGTGCAACAGCGCCTCGGCGCTGAGAATACGCCCGGTATCGAGGGTCACCTTGGGCTGATAATAGAGAACGAATTCCCCGCGCTGCAATGCCCGCTGCAGGTCGTTCTCCAGAGCGAGTCGGGTCAGCGCGGTAGCGTTCATCTCGGGCTGGTAGAAGGTGTAGCCGTTCCGGCCCTGCTCTTTGGTGCGATACAGGGCCGTGTCGGCGTTTCTCAGCAGGACATCGAGGTTTTGCCCGTCGGTAGGAAAAATCCCGATGCCGATGCTGGCGCTCACAAACAGCTCTTGCCCGGCCAGGTCAAACGGCTCGGCCAGCGTGTTCAGTAGTTTCTCAGCTACGAGTGTGGCATCCTGTGGCTGTTCGATTTCTTCGATGAGGATGGTGAACTCATCACCACCGATACGGGCGACCGTGTCGTTCTGACGCAGGACGCCGGTGAGACGCGCAGCGACTGCTTTTAACAACTGGTCGCCTGTGGCGTGGCCCAGGGTGTCGTTGATGTTCTTGAAGCGATCCAGGTCCAGGAATAGGATAGCGCCGAGCCGCTCGTGGCGCTGGGCATCCGCCAGCGACCGGCCGACCAGGATTTGGAAGAGGGACCGGTTGGGCAATCCCGTCAGGGTGTCGTGATAGGCCAGGTGACGCAGTTGCTCTTCGGCGCGTTTGCGCTCGGTAACGTCTCGGAATATCAGCACGGCGCCAGTGAGGAGCCCTTCTTGGCTACGGATAGGGGCGGCGCTGTCGTCCACCGGGATTTCGCGCCCGTCGCGGGCGATCAGGAGCGCCTGCTCCGGCAGCCGGGTCACCTCTTGCCGCTCGAGAGCCTGGTGGATTGGGTTATCGATGCGAGCACGAGTGTGGGCATGCACGACGTTGAATATCTCAGCCACCGACCGTCCCTGGGCCTCCGCATGGGACCAGCCGGTCATGGCTTCGGCGGCGGGGTTGACGAATTGAATATTGCCCTGCACATCAGCGGCGATGACGCCATCACCCATTCCCTTGAGCACAGCGGCCAGCCAGCGTTCATGTTCCCTGAGCTGCTTCTCCATCTGGTGCTTGTACAGCGCTATCTCGATCGTAAGATGCAATTCCCGGTCTTCAAATGGCTTGAGGATGTAACCGTAAGGCTCCGTGAGCCTGGCTCGCTCTAGCGTCCGGTTGTCGGAATGGGCGGTGAGGTAGATGATGGGCAGGCCGAATTGCTGGCGGATCTGGTCGGCAGCCTGCACTCCATCTATTGCCCCTTTCAACATAATATCCATCAGCACCAGGTCGGGCATGAGCTCGCCCGCCCGGGTGATGGCTTCTTCGCCATAAGCCACCGTCGCCGGGATCAGGTATCCCAGACTGGTCAAGCGGCTCTCCAAATCCATGGCGATGATATTTTGATCCTCGACAATCATAATGCGGGCGTTTGCCACTGTTGACCTCTTTTTCTCTCAGGTCCAACTATCGTTGATGCCGCCTGAACATATTTCGGTTGCTTTAACCGTAGCGCGCCGGATTGGTGAATTCGATTTGGAAGATCGTTCCCGCACCGCGCTCCAACTCCAATGTTCCGCCAAGCTGGTCTACCAGCGTGTTGACCAGTTTCAGGCCCAGCGAGGGCGAGGTGCGGAAATCGAAGCCCGGCGGAAAACCAACGCCGGTGTCGCTGATTTGCATAACGATGCGGTCGCCAGTCCCGTTGCGGACAATCAGGCCGATTTCGCCCTCTCGCCCGTCCGGAAAGGCATGCTTCAGAGCGTTGGACACCAATTCATTGATGATCAAGCCGCACGGGACTGCCGCCTCCGCATCCAGCCAGATGTCCTCAACCTTCACCTGCAGCACCACCGCCCCGGCCGCCGTTGAATACGTCCGGAATAGCTGGGCGGCCAGGCTCTGCGCGTACTCGGCTAAGCTGATCTGGGCCAGGTCGGGGGAGCGGTAGAGCTTCTCATGTACCAGGGCCATGGACCTGACCCGATTTTGGCTGTCGCGCAATAACTCCAACGTTTGAGGGTCCCTGGTCGTGTTGGATTGCAGATGCAGCAGGCTGGAGATGATCTGCAGGTTGTTCTTCACCCGGTGGTGGATTTCCTTCAGCAGCACTTCTTTCTCGCGCAGCGAGGTTTTGATCTGTTCCTCGGTCTGCTTGCGCTGGCTGATGTCTCGCTGGATGGCCAGGAAACCGGTGATGACCTGGCGTTCATCCACGATAGGGTTTACTGTTGATTCAATGGTCAACAGCCGGCCATCCTTGGCCCGGTTGACCATTTCGCCAACCACCACTTTTTTACTCAGGATGGTCTGCCACAGATCCTCATAAGTGCTCTGCCCTTGGACCTCGCTCTTTAAGATGCGCGGCGTCGCCTGGTTAATGATCTCCGCCGCAGGGTAACCGTAGAGCCGAGTGAAGGCCGGATTCATGAAGATGATCACACCCTCCCGATCGGTCATGAAAATGGCCTCGCTGGAATTATCCACGGCCTGTCTCAGTTGTACCAATTGCGCCTCGGCGGCTTTGCGCGCGGTGACATCGCGGCTGCCGATAATCGAGCCAACCACGTGACCCTGATCGTCAAACAAGGGGTTGCCAACCGACTCGAGCCAGATGTAGCGCCCGCTAGCGTGCCGAAAGCGCAATTCCATCCGTGCCGGCGCAGCAGCATTGAACGCCGTCGTTGCCGTTGCGTACGCCAGTGCCGCATCGTCGGGGTGGATGGTTTCCAGTATGGGTCGGCCCAATAATTCTTGCGGCTCGTAGCCCAAGATCGGTTTGTGAGAGGGGCTGACGTACACATAGCAGCCCTGCTCATCCGTTTGGGCGATCATGTCCAGCATGTTATCGGTGACCCGGCGCAGGCGCGCCTCGCTCTCGCGCAGGGCGGCTTCCGCCCTTTGGCGTTCGGCGACCTCCGCCGTCAACTCTTCGTTCACGCGCATGAGATCGGCCGTGCGCTGCAAGACTCGATCCTCAAGCTCCAGATTCAGGCGGCGCAATTCCTCGGCGGCGTGCCGCCGCTCAGAGATGTCACGCGTGACCCCCTGGATCTGGCTGGGCTGGCCCTGCTCGTCCAACAGGAAAGTCATCACCGACTCAGTCCAGACCGTCGAGCCATCTTGGCGGAGCAGTTCCGATTCGAGCCGGCGTGACTGGCTCCGGAGGTTGTCGGGCAAGGCGGATTGCGCTGCGACCAGCATGCTGGCGAAGAAGTTCAGCGCCGCTTCAGTCGACTCCGGGGTGAGAATTTCTGTGAGTCCCTGAGTCAGCGCCGCTTCTGCCGTAACGCCACGCAACTTATAAACGGAAGGGCTGATATAGGTCAGGCGCAAATTCATGTCGCGCATCCAGATCAGGTCGGTGGCATTCTCCGCCAGCAGCCGGTAGAGGTTTTCACTCTCGCGGAGCGCGCTCTCCATTTGCCTGCGGGCGGTAATATCCCGACTGCTCAGGATAACGCTCGACATCACGCCCTGCGAATCGACAATCATGTTCCCGGCAGCTTCCAGCCACACGTAGTGACCATCAGCATGACGATAGCGAAAGGTCACTGTCTTGCGGGTATCGCCGCTGTTGAGTGCTTCAGCAAACGCCTCCAGGGCCCCGGTCATATCGTCCGGATGCAGGCGTTCAAAGATGAACTGGCCAATGGCCTCTTCCGGCTCAATGCCCAGTATCCACTTGTGGGATGGGCTGGCATACTGGATGACGCCCGCCGTGTCGATCTGGCTGATCACGTCGAACATATTGTCCGTGATCCGCCGTAGACTTGCCTCGCTGGCTCGCAGAGCCGTTTCCGCCGCTCGGCGTTCAGTGATATCCTGCCCGACGGCTTGAATCTCCTCGATCTGCCCTTCAACAGCGTCCAGGATCGCGCGATCCGTCCAATGCTGCCAGCGAACAGCGCCGTCCGATCGTACCACCCGATGTTCCATCTCCGTCACCGGATTCTGCGGCCCCAGGGACGCCATGTGTGCTATCACCATCGGCTGATCCTCCGCCGGGATGAGGGGCACAAAGCTATTCCCCAGCAGCGCTTCGCGCGTCCGCCCGAAATAACGGCAGTAGGCTTCATTGACGAACGTGAGCGTGTTGTCCGGTTTGAAGCGGCAGATCAGCTCGGTCTGATCTTCGACAATGGCCCGGTAGCGCGCTTCGCTGATTACCAGGGCCGCAGTCTGCGCCGCCACTTGCCGGTTGCGCTCGTCCAGGTGGCCGGCCATCTCGTCAAAGGCCTGGGCTAACTGGCCGATTTCATCCTGGCGGATAAGGCGGATGCGGTGGTTTAGATCGCCCTGGCCGATGCGAATGGCCCCGTCGCGCAACTGCCCCATGGGCGCGACAACCAAACGCTCAACCAATCGGGCGACGCTCAACATCGTCACCGCCATGAAAATCAGTAACCCGCCGCCGAGCATCAGCAGGGCTACCCGGCTGGCGGCAAAGGCCTCGGTCTCGGGCAGTTCGGTAATGGCTATCCAGCCGGTGTTGGGAACCGGGGCGGTCGCCCCCACGACCCGGATTCCCTGGAAATTTGTGTACTCGCCGTGCCATTCGGCGTTGGGGGCGGCTAACAGGGCTTGCAGTTCGGGCCGCCCGGCGATGTTGATACCGGCGAGCACCACCTCTGTATTCGTGTGGGCTACGATGTCGCCCTCTCGAGCGACAACATACGCCCGCCCGCTCACGCCAAACCGGATGTCGGCGACGGACTGCCACAGCACATTGATTTGCACCCGCGCTGCCGCCACCCCGCCATCCGCCGTTGGGATCGCCATCAGCACATAGGGTTGCTCATTAAAAGACAACTGGACCGGGCCGAGATAGGGCCGGCCGCTCCTGGCATCCAGGAACCAGCGCGATTGTGGAATGGTGATCAGCTCCGCCAGCACCGCACGATGGCGATGAGCGTTGACAAACATCTGGCCATTGCCATCCAGGCGAACCACTTCTTCCAAAGTCGGATTCTGCTCAAGCAAATGGGCCAACTCTTCCCGATTCGATTTCAATTCGTCGGCATTGAGGAGGGCCACGATTCCCAGGGTATCCCGGGCGCGGGAGATGACGGCGGCCATTGTTCCGGCAGCGTTCCGGGCGGCTTCGCCCTGGCGGCCTTGCCAGGCTATTTCCTCAGTGACATGGACAAAATAGGTTGCGCTGGCCGTGAAGCCTATCAGGACCAGCAACAAGGCCAGGCCCAGCAGAGTCATGACTTGTCTGCCCAGGCTATAGTCCAGCATTCGCCCGAGGGTCTTACTCAGGTAATGGACGCGTTCTGACGCCGCCATCTAAGGTGTTGATGAACCTGTAAAGCGCCGCCATATATCGGCATACAATTTCTGTCCGGCCTCGTCCAGGGGCAGAATAAGCTCGGCTTTAACCAGACTATCGTTCGGCGGGAAGATCACCGGGTTATTCAGGATTGCGGGATCGATGAAGGGGAGCGCCGCCTCATTGGGGGTGGCGTAGTGATTTTCATTGGCGATTTGGGCATTAATGTCCGGCCGCATGAGGAAGTTGAGAAACAACTCGGCCGTGTATTGGTTGCGGCTGTTGGCCAGGATCACAAAAGTGTCGTTCCACATCAATGCGCCCTCCTGCGGCAGAACGTAAGTAATGGCCGGGTTCTTTTCGCGCCCCAGCAATAGATCGGAGGCATACCCCATCGCGATGACGACCCCGCCGCTGGCTAGCACGTCAGCGGAACTGGCGGGATCATAGTCCCCCAAAAAAACCACGTCCCGCTTAAGCTCGAGCAAGCGTTGTAACGCCCTCTCCAATTCCCCAGGCTTCATAGAATTGGCCGAGTACCCCAACGATTTGAGAGTCAGGCCAATCATTTCCCGATCCTGCCCGGCCCAAATTCCGGTGCGGCCAGCGTAGCGCGAATCCCACAGATCAGCCCAGCGGGTCACCGGCTCGGCCACCAGATCGCTGCGAACCACCAGGCCGGTGGTGCCCCAGTTGTAGGGCACACTATAGCGGTTGTCCGGATCGTAAGCCAGTTCCCGAAAGTTGGCCGAGATATTTCTCAGGTTGGGGATGTTGTTTTTGTGGAGAGCGGCCAGCAGACCGGCCTTGGCCAGCATAGGAATGAAGCGGCTGTCGATAACCACGACATCGTACGTTTGGCCAGCCCGCATATTATCGATAGCCTCTGGCTGCGCCTCGTACGTCAGATAATTCACTTTGACGCCGTACTCCTGGGTGAAGGCGTCCAGCACCGCTTGGGGCATATTTTCCTTCCAATCGTAAAGGACCAGCTCCGCAGCCAGGGGTGGCGCAGCCGGCGTGACTATAGGGGTTTTTGTTGAATCTACCCCGCGATAAACCGCAAATAATACCAATACCAGAATCGCCCCTACCCCACTTAACGTAATATACCGTTTCATCTATAGCGCTTGCCCCTTTTTCAGCACACCTGCCCATATAGATATAAACTGCCCAGCCTGTTACATACAGGAAGAGCAGTTTAGGAGTCACCTGAGCGTGTAACGCCACCCTGGCGCCGCCCCAGTGTGTTACCACCAGGGCATAACTGGCTTTCCTGCGCTGAATACAGCAAGTCACAAAAAAACCCGACTCAAATAGAATCGGGTTACTGTCCTCAACGTGTCAAGGCGGCAACCCGGCTGTCCAGGCTATGATACCGGGACCCGTAGTTTTGCGACCCTACCTCACGGTAGGTTTGCTATTATCGCTCTAGAATATTTATTTATATTGCGGCTTAATTATACCGTAGAAGCTTTCGGCTGTCAATAATTATTGGTTAAACGCGGGTTAAGGAATGGAGAATATCAATCGATGGTTCCCCAATGGTCATTGTCCCCGTTGATCGAATCCCAGTTCACAGTACCTCAGGTGATCGGCGTCGTCCCGCTCCATGGCAGTTGGCTCGCAACTATTACACGCGGAATGGCAGCCAGACGGCATAATTGAGTTAAATAGATCTTATCGGGATTAAGCAAGAGTGTGCCTGATGCAGGTCTGCCAGGCCGCACAGTATTGCTATTTCCGATAACGTCTATTATAGCTGTAGAAACTATACAACTCTAATCGGTAAACCAGCTTTCAAAATCCGCGCCCACCGGACTGCCCTCCGCCGCGTCAGATTGATGGTATGCGTCCCCTGCCAGGCAGTGAACCTGGTAACGTGTTGAGCATCATTTACATCTCTGGCCATGCTATTATCGGGCGTAGCGAAGGGAAAACCTTCCAATATGCGCCTGAAAACGCGCCGGGGTGAAGCGTTTACCGGGTCCAACCCTCCTTCCATGATATAGCAGCGGTCCTTTTGGGAAAGGACATTGCCACGCATCACATTCAGGATATCCCATACTGCAGCTTTGATATGCAGCCCTGCACTGTTATCCGCCACAGTCTGGCCTTTCTTCTCTAACGACTGCCGCAGTACCTGTAAAAACGGCTCCTCTTCCCGAAACGCATCCCGGACATCCCGCTCAAACAGGAAGCGCAGCAGAGTTTCTATACCCATACCTGCTATCATCTGCGCACTGCGCCGCCAAAACGCGCCCCGCTCATGCAAACCTGTCGGCGCCCATAGCATCAACCGGGGCGTCCGCCCTTCCAGATATTTCGCCGTTTCACTCGCCAACACTCCACCTAGCGATGTTCCCGTTAGTATCAACCTGCCTGTATGCGAAGGTTGAACCACGTTTTCGATAAATTCGGCCAAAGCTTCTCCATAAACCGCTAATCCCCGCTGGCGTATAGTCTTAATCCACTCGCCACTAACTGCGCCACCGAATCCCGAAACTAAGCCCAGCGAATATATGTTGGTATCTCCCTGTCCTCTTCTCGGCAGAGCTTTAATGGCAAAATGGTAAACTGCGCTCCAACCGGAGAAGGGATGGCTGCCCGGCGGCGGCGACCAACCCGGCAAGATCACGATGTTGGTTTCCGGCGCGCCGGCCTGTAAGCCAGGCGAGACTTTATCAAGTAGCCCGTCGTCTATCTCGGCCACAGCGCTTTGTACAGAAATACCCGTATAGGGAATCCCCACCCCCGGGAAGCCACCTGGGGCAAAGCGGTCAAACCGCTTGATACCCTCCGCGTCGATAGCCGCCAGAAAGCGGTCGACTTTCTCTAAATGGGATTTACTCAGTATGCCGGTCTGAGCTATCGCCTGGCAAACCGGTTTGTGAAAGATAGTTTTACTGAAAATGGCGCTCTCCAAGGTTTAGTTTAAGATGCTTGCGTATAATTTTATACGAAGAATCCTTGTAAGCAAACACTTTGATATGTACAAACAGGGCATGAGATTACTTCGCCACGCACCTAAAATACTGCTATAATCTGCCTACCTATGAGATTTGCCGTACAAGGTTGTTTGACTCCCAAACATAGTCACCTCTAGAGAGGAAAGGCGCATCACCATGCCCAAACTGCAAAACGTCAATACGACTGACTTGCGCGACGCTATCACCCTCGGTTGCCAGACAATGTGCAACATCTTCAATGCCGACGACAATGATGTGCCCTTCTTTGGCTCGCGTGTCTGGCCCGAAGCTTACCTATCCTTTAGCCGGGCCCACTCCGAATCCCACGTCCCTGGCCGGCATCTGAACGCCCTGCTCAACGCCGAAGACGCCCTGGGTCTCACCTTGGACGAGGACGCCATTGACAAGCACGCGCAGGCTGCTTTTCTTTCTTACAGTGGTACCCTGCCTTTCGCCCTGAACCGGCAGGAGATCGACGGAATCCCCATCAACTTTTATACCCACAACCTGCGGGAAGGCTTTCACGCCCTATACGCCCTGGTCCGTTTCCGGAATTCGGCCCGCGCTCGTGAGCTGGCTGAAGCCAGCATCGCCGCCATCTGCCAGTTCTGGGATCCGCAGCGAGGCTGGAATAGCCAACCCCTGGAAAACGACTATGGCCTGAAATTCTGGGATAATACCCTGATCACCGGCCTGGCCCGCTCCATGGGCCCCCTGGTGAAATACTATCGCGCCACCCACTACGCGCCGGCCTTGGACCTGGCGCTGGCCTTAAAGGAACTGGTCCTACAAGGCGCCTATCCACCGGACGGGGCCTACGACATAGACCAGCATGGCACCCATCCCCACTCCAGCACCTGCGTCCTCTCCTCCCTGGCGCAACTGGCGGATCTGCTGGGCGATGCCCAACTTATGTCACGCGTCAAAGCCTTCTACGACCACGGCCTGTGGCAGTTGCGCGACGCCCTGGGTTGGTCCCCCGAAACCACTGCGCCGGATAACACCTCCGACCGGGGCGAGGCCAATAACACCGGTGATATCCTGGAAACCGCCCTGATCCTGGGTCGCTGGGGCTATCCCCAATATTACCATGACGCCGAGCGTATCCTGCGCGGACATTTGCTCCCTTCCCAACTTCGTGATATTTCCTTTATCCAGGATCCGCCCAACCCTGAAAGTCAGGATGGTAAACGCGACGTAGCTCATCGTCACTTGGGAGCCTTTGGTTTTCCGGCGCCCTACGGCCATCAGCCGGTAGATTTTCCCACTATCGGTTTCAATATGGATATCGTGGGCGGGGCTGTTGCCTCCCTCTGCGAAGCCTACCGGGAGGTCACCCGTTTCGATGCCGGACAAGGTTCGGCAGGCATCCATTGGGTCAACTTACTCTTCGATCACGACACGGAGCACATCCAGGTCGAATCACCCTACACCCACGCGGCGCTGCGCGTACGCCTCAAACGTCCGGGGGCCCTGATGGTGCGCCTCCCCCCTTGGGTGCAGGGCAGCCAGCTATCCATTGAAGGCGCCGGGGCACAGCGGGATCTCTCCAACGGCTATCTCTTCTTCGCTCAGCCACCCACAAACCGCCCCATCACTTTCAGCTTCCCCCTGGAACTGCAAGAACTAACGCTGCATCACGCCAAGCGCGACATCCGCGCCCGGCTGCGCGGCGACGAAGTCGTAGCTATAGAAAACTTCGGCACAGATTTCACCTTCTTCGATCCTTATTAACACCGGAGCAGATTGGAGATCACCCTCAAAGGAGCCGGTCCATGTCTAGTAGAGTCACAATCCGAGAAGATCGCATCCTCGAATTCAATGGACAACCCTTTTTTGCCTTGCAAGGGAGGCATATGCCGGTAGGAGCGTCGCTAAAGGATCTGGCGGAGGCCGGTTTCAACTGCTTCCGCCTGACCTCGTTTGGCGGCATGAAGATGAGCGGCCAACCCATGCCTGAGGAACGATATGGCTTGAAGATCTGCGCCTACCTCTATAACCGCATGAACCTGCACTCTGATCCGGCCTTCACCCAGGAGTTAACCGCCGTCATAGAAAGGCTCAAGGACCATCCTGATCTCCTGGCCTACGAGACCTACAATGAACCTGCCTGGCGTCCGGATGCTCCCATGCTGGTTAGCCAGACGGCAGAAGACCTGGCTACAGGCTATCAACTGGTGAAGAAGATAGACCCCTATCACCCCATCCATCAAGGGCATAGCGCCAGCGCCACCGTCGAAGCTCTGCAGGAATACAATATTGCGGCCGACATTGTCGGCTGTAACCCCTACCCCGTCATGCCGCCCCACATGCGCCAGCACGTCGGCATCCGGCCCGATGGTCGCGCTTTGGATTCGCCGGACCAGCAGATTTCGGCAGTAGCGGATTACACCGCCAAAATGGTCCAGGTAGGCGAGAGCCAGAAGCCCGTCTGGATGCAGCTCCAGGCTATGGCCTGGGAGGACTTCTACAGCCCCCTGTGGCGGCCGGAATTTGCCGCGCAGGGCAAGGACCCCGGCGCTATGCTGCATCCTACCTATGCGCAGATGCGTTACATGGCCTTCGCCAATATTATTAACGGCGCATCCGGTCTCCTCTTCAGTATGTACCAGGTAGCCCTCGATCAACCCGTCTGGCAGGATATCCGGCGGCTGGTCGGTGAGCTGCGCGACCTGCATGATATACTCGCAGGCCACACCACCAACCTGCCCCTGCGCCCCCGCTACCGCAACCTGGGCTACTCCATCTGGAAGGGAGTCCAAATCCTGGTCAAACAGGCTGGGGATCAGCTCTACCTCTTAGCTGCCAACAGCGCCTTCGACCCGGCGGAGGTTACCTGGTCCGGCTTCAACCAGACGAGCGCAACGCATCTGCGCGTATTGGGTGAGGAGCGCCAGGTTCCGATTCACAACGGCGCTGCCACCGACACCTTTGAGCCCTACGCCGTGCATGTCTATGCCCTCACCTCATAAACCTGTTTTATAAATCTATGGCGGATGATGACTCACCACGCCCAGTATGGCGAGTACCTATCTATCCTATAGCCCCCTAACGTATACATTGGCACCTGGCGGTAGGCTGGCCACTGATCTGGCGTCCACCCTGCCAGTTCATCCTTATGACCCAGCCGGCGCACCATGCTCCACTGATCCTTCAGACCCAACCGGCTCTCCGAGTCGATGTCCCAGAAAGATAGGCCATCCGCCCCCAACCCATAAGCCTGCAAAGCCCGCTGCTGATATTCGGCTGGCGCCATCTGACGCGGCATCATCTCGGGATAGACCTTACATTTGGTACCCCGGCACACGTCTATGTAACCGCTGCTATCGAGCGGCATACTTCCTCGCGACGAATCGGGCATGATAAAATCCACCAGCCCTTCCCGCGCCCAGGCAGCTACATCCATGCCGTGTAAAAGGCTAAAGTCCAATGTATTCAATACCACCGCAGATAGCTGGATATGTCGCCCCAACCGCTGTCCGGTCTCATCCATAGACCGGCGCAAATTCCGCATAAAGCCGGTCAAGGCCTCTGCCTTGTGTTTCAGCCAACGGGGGTCATCCTCCGGTAAATTCCGCGGATCCACCCCATATTTCTCAAGGAAGCCATCCACCACCGGCGCCTCGTACAACACACAGGGATAGCTGCGCACATACGCCAGGCTGATTCCATCCGCCCCTAGTTCCACCACTTCCCGAAACAGAGAAATCACAAAATCCTGTACGCCCGGGAAGGCATAACTCATGCGCGTAATCTCTACCCCATCCCGATCTATGCACCGCCACTCGGGATGCTGCTGGAAGAAGCTGTCCTCCATATCCTCCGGCGGGGGCGTATACCACCCAGACATACGGTAAGAACCGTGTAACTCCAGGCCCATGCTGTGGGCAAAATCAATCGCTGTCTTCAACGGATCGATCCCCTTGCGTTTGAACGTGCGGAAGCTTTCGGCAGCCACCCGGTCCCCATCCCGCTGGAAGTCGGTGCGGTTAGCCCGCTCCATCATCTCCCCAATCTTAGAGGGATAGAGTGTCGCACTGCCCTGGCCGATACCCCATAGCAACTTCTGGAAATCTGTGTGCCGGAACGGCTCTATCTCCTCACAGATCTCCTGGGCAGTCGATGGGCCGCGGGAATAGATAAAACTCCAGGCATCGTTATAGCCGATCAACCGTTTCGTGTCGCTCTGGCTGCGATCTCGCTGAATTTCTGCCACCTGGTCGGCGGTCAGAGCTTCCAATTTAATGTAAGCAATTCCCGACCGGACCGGCAGCCCGGTGCTCATCTGGCTGATATTCAGATCCTGGCCTGTCAAATCCGCATAGACCCAGAAGACCTCTGCAATGCTGGCAAAATAGTTGGATCGCCAATCAGGGGACGGGGTCGAAACCACCGTGAAACAGGCATCCTTAGTAAGTTTCACCTTGACCATACTGTTCATCCAGTGCGTCCAGATCCCCAGATGGATCGCATACCACCCCTGCACCCCCAGCGGCATGGTCAGAGCGGGCGCACCGCACTCCTGTCCCGCCACAACCATCTTGCCGGAGACGCCCTCCGCCTCATAAGGAATCACCTGCCAGTGCCCCTTCTGCGGCGTCTTCGATAAGGCTTCTTGCGGCTGGCAATGGCTCAAGTCGGAAATGGTTATGGTACCTGTTGCATTAGTCATAGCTGATCCTCCAGTTCTATGCAGTGGCTTTCACCAAACTGCCAGGGATAGAGAAAGTAATACCCCTATTTTGCCCTAATCCCGCCTGTTCGGCAAAAGACAACTCCTGCCGGAGTACCGGCAGCCAGATAACGCCGGACGCCAATTCTCCAAAGGATGTGTTGACAGATGCTGCCGTGCGAGTATACTCGCCTGGCGCAAAATCTAGGAATATAAACGGTTGCAGGGGAGAATCTATGAAGCCTATAGGGCAAATCCAATACTTTCGTTCACCCGTCGATAACCAGCTCCACCCTTGCGCCGTCTGTGCCACAGATACCAGCGACGCGCCTAAGCCTCTCCTCCTGCAGGTGAATCCGGGTGGCCTCAAGGATCTGGCCGCCGACGTAGCTCTGGCGGAAGAGATCGCTGCCATCGCCGCCCGGCACGGCATATCCTGCGTGGTGCTCCGCCCCACCGGACGAGGCCCCGGTTCGGTCTATCAGAACTACGGAGAAGTCGATGTTATGGAAGCTATCGAGCATGTGGCTGCCCACTACCCCATCGACCGGGATCGCATTTCCATCACCGGATCATCTATGGGTGGGGCGGCCGTCTGGTATCTGATCTCCCATTACCCGGATCTCTTTGCCGGCGCCGCCCCATTCTGCGGCTATTGCGATTACCGGCTCTGGGAGAAACCCGGCGGCATGACCTTCCACCTCAACCCGTGGGAAGAGCCCTCCTGGCAATCCCGCTCGGCCGCCTTCCTCGTCGAAAACCTGGAGCATACCCCTGTCTGGATGATCCACGGGGCATGGGACCGGTCCATCGGCGGAGGGGTCTCCGTGGAACATTCACGCCAGATGGCGCGCCTCATGCAAGCGCAGGGCTTCTCTTACACCTATACCGAGGTGCCACGCCTCGGACATAATTCCAACTTGCCCGAGGTCTGGGATCAACTGATTCCCTGGCTGCTGGAGCAAAAAAAGCGCCGCAACCCCGACCATGTGACTTTGGCGACCTATAATTTGCGCCACAATCGCTCCTACTGGACCACCATCGACCAACTTGAGCACTACGGTACCCGTGGCATGGTAGACGCAGGCTTCCCAGACCAGCACCGCCTGGTTGTGCGGACTGACAACATCCGGACATTTTCCTTGAAACTGGACCCAGCCCGCAACCCTCTCTCCATTGTCATCGACGGTCAAGATTTGGGAACCGTACCTGTGGGGCCCGGTGAAACCGGCCGGGCGCAGACCTTCCGCCGCACAGATGGCCGCTGGACGGCCGGAGTCCCCAACCTTTCCCAAGAGAAACACCATAGCGCCTCAGGTCCCATCGGGGACCTCTTCTTCGATGGTCTGATCTTGGTGCCCGGAACTACTGGCACAGAGGAGGAGACCTTTTTTACTTCCTGGGTCGCGCGGCACGCCCAGACCTACTACCGCAGCCGGAATGGCGGCGTCCATCGGGGCGGCATCATGGGGGAAAACTTTATCAACCTGCCGATCATCAACGACGTCGACCTGGCGCCGGATATCCTGGCCAACCATAATCTGCTGCTCTATGGCACGCCCGCTTCTAATGCCGTGCTGGCCCGCTTTGCGGCGGATTTACCGCTGGACTTCAGCGCCACTGCTACCCAACTTGGAGACAGGCGCTATACCGCCAGTCGCACCGCTGTGTTCGCCATTTTTCCGCATCCGGCGAATCCCGAACGGTATATCGCGGTCCACGGCGGCATCGTACCTGATGCTATCTCGTGGGGCAGCCATTTAGACATGCACCTTTTGCCCGACTATCTGGTCTATGCCGAGGGGGAACTGCTGGATTGGGGCTTCTGGGGCAATGACTGGCTTCAGTCTAGTACTCTCGACCCTTCAGTCTAGTACTCTCGACCCTTCAGTCGAGTAATCTCGACAAGCATCAGGCCGGCAAGTAACAGGGGGCCACACCGAAAAGTAACTCCACCGGCTCATGCGCCAGGTGAACGTAGTTCGGGCCGCTCCCAGGAAATTAGATCAGATGCGTGCTGAGTACAGCTACTGCTGAGAGTACTCAGCGGGTACCGGTTATCGAGAGGGTTGTAATCCATTGGGCTACAACGTATAATTGCCCTCACAGGTGTTACCGTACCCGCTACGGGCGCCTTGAAAGATGAAAATGAATTTTCCGGCCGAAACTGCCTTCGTCCGGGAAAAGGGGTCTATGACAACGCCAGCCGTGTTCGTCACGCGCGAGAAAGAATTAGCCGAGCTTAACGCCTACTTCGACCAGGCGTTGGCCGGCAAAGGCCAGATCTGCTTTATCACCGGCGAGCCAGGGCAGGGCAAAACTACCCTGGCGCTGGAGTTCGCCCGCCGCGCCCAGCAAGCCCACCCCGAGTTGGCGACGGCGGCCGGTGTGTGCGACCCCCAGACCGGCCAGGGTGACCCCTACCTGCCCTTCCGCACCATGCTGCAAATCCTGACCGATACCAGCGCCGCCCGGCCGCAGAGCCAGCCAACGCTGCGCCGCCAGACCCTGGTCCAGGCCTCCATAGAGGTATTGCTGGATTGGGGACCCGACCTGATCGAGACCTTTGTGCCCGGTGCGGCCCTGGCCACCAAAATAGGCAGCGCCATTGGCAAACAGACCGGGCTGGCCGACAAGCTGGGCAAATGGATGGGCAAAGGCAAGCCAGACACCTTTGTGGCCGCCCCGGTGGAGCAGAACCAAATTTTCCAGCAGTATGTCAATGTCATCACCCGGCTGTCGGCCCAGGTGCCGCTCTTGCTGCTGCTGGACGACGCGCAGTGGGCGGACAGCTCTTCCATCGACCTGCTCTTCTACCTGGTGCGGCGGATGCAGGAGAGCCGCATCCTGCTGGTGGTCACCTACCGCGAGGCGGAGCTGGAGCTGGGCCGCCAGGGCGAGCGCCACCCGCTGACCAAGGTGGTGGTGGAAGCCAAACGCTACCTGGGGAATATCACCATCGACCTGGCCCAGAGCCAGGGGCGCGCCTTTGTGGACGCCTTGCTCGACAGTGAGCCCAACCGCCTGGAGGAAGGCTTTCGCGAGTCGCTGTTCCGCCACACGGGGGGCCATGCCCTGTTTGTGGTGGAACTGCTGCGCGCCATGCAGGAAAGGGGCGACCTGGTGCAGGACGGCGCCGGCGCCTGGCAGATGGGAGCGACGTTGGACTGGGCGACGCTGCCGGACCGGGCGGAGGCGGTGATCGAGGAACGGGTCAACCGGCTGCCCGACGACCTGCGCCAGATGCTGCAAGCGGCCAGCGTGCAGGGCGAGAGCTTCGCCGGGGAGGTGGTGGCGCAGGTGCAGGGCGTCGAGATGCGCTTCGTGGTGCAGCGGCTGAACAGCGAGTTG
>SHYO01000026.1 GCA_009692745.1 Chloroflexota bacterium | reverse complement strand
CGGAACCTCCACCGGCACCGCAACATCTACCGGCACAGCTACTGCGACCGCTACGAATACTACCACAGCCACAGCTACCCCCAGCGGAACCTCCACCGGCACCGCAACATCTACCGGCACAGCTACTGCGACCGCTACGAATACTACCACAGCCACAGCTACCCCCAGCGGAACCTCCACCGGCACCGCAACATCTACCGGCACAGCTACTGCGACCGCTACGGGTACTCCCACAGCCACCGCCACGCCAATCCAATCACCTACGGCCACGGCTACCCGCACCCTGACTCCTTCCCCCACCGGCACAGCTACTGCGACCGCTACAGGTACTCCCACAGCCACCGCCACACCAACCCAATCACCTACGGCCACGGCTACCCGCACCCTGACTCCTTCCCCCACCGCCACGCTATGTGCCTTACAAGGCGATGTGGATGGTAACAGCAGGGTAGATTCCAACGACTTGAGCCTCATTACGCAGCATTGGGGGGCGCACCTTGGCCAACCTCAATATCAGTCCCAGTATGATGTCAATAAAGATAATAAAATCAATACTCAGGATCTGATGCTCACCACGCAAAAAATCGGCTCCCAGTGCCCGGGCGTGCCCTAATTTCCAATTCTACCGCAACCAATTTATAATAAGCCTCTGATTGGCCTATTCAGCACTGGATAGATAAGGATCTACCATGTCCGAACCGCTGCATATCGATATATTAGACCACGGATTCGTGGAGCTCATCGACTTCATGGGCGATGATCGCCGCTGCGCCAATGCCGCCAGGGTTTCTGTGCGCGGCGATACGCGGGAGCGCTCCGACAAAGCCGACCAGGGCCTCATCGCCCGCCTGCTGGCCGACCACCACACCAGCCCCTTCGAGCATGCCGTCTTCCAATTCAAGGTGCGCGCACCCATTTTTGTGGTAAGACAGTGGATGCGGCATAGATTTAGTAGTTTTAACGAGGAGTCTGGACGTTATGTCGAGTTGGTAGACGAATGCTATACCCCGGCCCAATTTCGCCGCCAGGTAGGCAAGCGCATGGACTATGCCTTCGAAAACCTTCCGCCGCAGGAAAATAGCGAGCTACAGGCCGAAGTCCAGGCGCTGTACCGGCAATCCTATGATCTCTACCAGAAAATGTTGGCGACCGGCATCGCGCGCGAGCATGCCCGCATGGTCCTACCCCTGGCGCTCTACACTACCTTCTACTGGACACTGAATGCCCTTTCGCTGATGAATTTTCTGCACCTGCGCAACCACGAGCACGCCCAGTCTGAAATTCGCGCTTACGCAGCCGTGATGGAAGATATTTTCAAAGAAAAAATGCCCTGGACCCATGCCGCTTTCCGCGAGCATTGGGGCACAGCTATGATCTAACCTGTGGAACTTTATATCGTTGTTCTACTTTTCCTTGACAGGAGGAAACTACTGTGGTTTTGAGCGATCTAGAAATTATCGAGCGCGTCCGCTCCCAGCGGATGATCGAGCCTTTTATCGAGCGCCAGGTCAGAGAGGGGGTCGTCTCTTATGGTCTGTCCAGTTACGGCTATGATTTCCGCGTGGCTAACGAATTCAAAGTATTTACCAATGCTTATGGCCGGATCATCGATCCCAAGGATTTCGACCCCAAGGCCTTTGTCGATATCCAAAGCGACGATTTCTGTATCGTGCCCCCCAACTCCTTTGCCCTGGCGCGCACGATAGAATACTTCCGCATACCGCGAGATGTCATCACCATTTGTCTGGGGAAAAGCAGCTACGCCCGGTGTGGCATCGTCTTGAACGTGACTCCGTTTGAACCGGAATGGGAAGGGTACGCCACCCTGGAAATCTCCAACACTACGCCCCTCCCCGCCAGAATCTATGCCAACGAAGGCATCGGCCAGGTGCTTTTCCTGCGCGCCTCCCAGGAATGCTCCATTTCCTACGCCGATCGCAAAGGCAAATACCAGGCGCAACAGGGCATCGTCCTCCCTAAAGTCTAGTGGTAGGGGGATAACCGGCGGCTCACAGATATAATCCCGTCCCATCACACACTTTAGGAGATGCGTCGTTTGAAACTTTCTGTCATCATCCCAGCCTACAATGAAGAGGATACCATCACGCAGTTGGTGGAACGTGTCGCGGCCGTTCCCGTGCAGAAGGAGATCATCGTCGTGAATGATGCCTCCACCGATAAGACGAATTCCGCCCTGCAGCTACCCCACTTAGCCGAGCTGCGCATCATCACCCACCCCATAAACCGGGGCAAGGGCGCCGCCATCCGCACCGGCTTAGCCGCCGCCACCGGCCAGGTGGTTGTCATCCAGGACGCCGACCTGGAATACGACCCTATGGACTATCCCAAGCTGATTGAACCCATCGCCCAGGGTAAAACCCAGGTGGTCTACGGGGTGCGCGATCTCTCCGGCCAGCGCCCTCTCATGCGCTGGGGGAATACTTTTCTCACCTGGCTTACCAACATGCTCTACGGCGTCAACTTAAAAGATATGGAGACCTGCTACAAGGTAATGACGTTATCCGTCATCCGCGGCTTTACCATCGAATGCAACCGCTTCGATATCGAGCCGGAAATTACGGCCAAGATCATCCGGCGCGGCTATAAAATCTATGAAGTGCCGATCTCCTATCAACCGCGGGCCAACAAAAAACTCTCCCCCTGGCGCGATGGATGGCCGGCCATAAAAACTCTCATCAAATATCGTTTCTGGGCCTGATAGTGTCTACTGCGCCTGCCGAGGCAGCGCCATCTGCTTTTACCCGCTCTGATCTGTGGGCCCTCATGAGCCTGGCAGGCTTGACCCTCACCCTGACCTATTCCCTGCTCTTCACCAACCGCATCCTGGCCGGCCTGGATGTCTTTACCTATTTTACCCCCTACCGGGCCTATGCCAGTGAAGCGCTACGCGCCGGCCGATTTCCCCTGTGGAACCCCGACATCTTTATGGGGGCGCCCTTTTTTGCCAATATCCAATCTGCCGTGCTCTACCCGCTGCATTGGCCCTTTTTGTGGCTATCCCCCCCGTATCAGGTCACATGGTCAATCGCTCTCCACTTATTCCTGGCAGGCGCCTTCACCTACTGGTTTGCCCGCGGCTCTTTAACCCTCTCTCCCGCCGCTGCCCTGGTAGCCGCCATCCTCTTTGCTGCCGGTGGGTATACGGGGGCCCAGGCAGAGCATTTGAACCAGTTAAACGCCCTCATCTGGTTCCCTTTGTTACTCCACCTGGCTACCCAGGCGCTTACACACCGGCGCCGCGGCGCCGCTCTGGGCCTGGTCCTGGTCATCGCAGTCCAATTCCTGGCCGGCCATACCCAAACCTCTTTTATCAATCTGACCGGTCTGTTATTATGGACCTTGGCTGCCCTGGTACCCTGGCGGCGCCCGTTCCCCGGCTTGCGTCCCGCGGCGCTCATCCTGCCCCTGGCCGGCAGCCTGGGTCTTATAGCCTGGGGCGGCGCCCTGGCTGCCGGCCAACTCCTGCCCACCGTCGAATTATCCCGTCTATCCATTCGCGCCGGTGGCCTCCCCTTTAACCAGGCGCTCTCCTTCTCACTGGACCCCCGTCTCCTGTTGCGGGCCTTATTACCCTTCTCCGGCTCGTTATTCAGCGAATATATCGCTTACCTGGGCATTCTAGGCGTGGCATTGGCTTTGTTGGGGGGATTGCATGCTGCCCGCTGGCGCTTCGGTCTGCCTTTGGTGGTACTATGCCTGGTGGGATTGGCGTTGGCCTTGGGGGCTTATGATCCCCTCTATTGGGCCCTATACTATCTGGTTCCCGGTTTTTCGCTCTTTCGCGTGCCCGCCCGTTGGCTGGAGTTCTACGCCCTGGGGGCCGCCCTGCTCGGCGGGTGGGGCTTTCAGGCCATCCAGCAGCGCTATGCAGGTTTCACGTCTCCTCCTCGTTGGGTCATAGCTCCCCTGCTGGTGGCCGGCGCGGCCCTGGCCATTTTGGCAGCCTTATCGCCTACCCCGCCCTCGCTAAATACCATTTCCAACTGGCTGATGCTGGCGGCTGTAACCGGGGGAATCCTGGCTTTGGGCCGCCACTGGGGTTCCCGCCCTGGATATCAGATGGGCCTGGTATGCCTCTTAGCGTTGGAACTCTGGGGGGGCAGCCGCGGCCTGGCCTATACCCACACCACGGCGCCGCAGGCCTATACCTCCTGGCGCGAAACCGAACTGGTGTTAGCCCAAGATCAGGCCAGCGCCGCCCAAGCCGGTCGCGTCCTATCCGTGGGCCAGCTTACCTGGGATCCGGGAGACCTGGGCGCCTGGCAAGCGCTGCTGCAGCCCGAGATAGGCTCCCAGGGGGTCTACGACCTGGTCGTAGCCCTTAAGCAGCGTGAGCTGCTGGCCCCCAATCTTACCATGCTCAGCCATATCCCCGGTGTCGATGGGTATGATGGCGGCCTGCTGCCCTTGCGGGCGTGGGTAGATTTGATGAATTCGCTGCTCCCGCCGGGCAAATCCGCCGCCGATGGCCGGCTGCGCGAGGCGCTGCCCGCCATTCCCCCGCTACCCTGGCTGGACCGCCTGGGTGTGCGGTATATCATCAGCGATAAGCTGCACGACATATGGATTGATAATGCTTTCTATGATTTGGCCTTCGATCTGCCGCTCCAATCTGGCGAGAGCATCCTCCTGGCTGCCCCGCGCCCCTTCCCTACTACCGCGCTGGGTTTGATCTCTTTTCTCTCTCCCGATGCAGCATCCCAGGAGACAGTGGGCGCCGTCGAACTGCGGGATGCGCAGGGACAGACGATCAGTTCAACCATGCAAACTGGCCGGGAAACGGCAACCACTGATGCAACTCCCTCAGCTCCCCAGCCACCCAAATCGCTGCCGCGCCAGTCCCCGGCTACCGGCAAGGAATATTTCAGCCGCCTTTCCCTCACCTCTACCGGGGATGGCGGCGCCGGTCACGCCGGGACTTTTCAGGCCACCACTATCCGCATCCAAAATACCCTTTCGCGGGGGGTGCTACATCTGCGCGGCATGGCTTTACTCGATACGGTCACCGGGGAACACCAGACGATGTCGCTAGCTCCACCGGGGACTTTGTCCCTCATCCACAGCGGTGATGTCAAAATATACCGCCTGGCACAGGAACAACCACGCATTTTCATAGCCCGGTCGGTTAGCTACGCCGCCAGCTCCGCTCAGGCCCTCTCCCACCTTATCACCCTGGATACCAGCGACGAGGTCGTCATTGAGACGGCGCTACCCGCCACGTCCATGCCAGACCCAGCCACAGCGCCCGGCGCCTGGTCGATTGCCGTACAACAAGACGCTCCCGAAGCAATTAGCTTACAAGTCCAGAGTGAGCACGGCGGCTATCTGGTGGTACGCGACACCTTCTACCCAGGATGGGAAGTCCAGGTCGATAGCCGGCCGGCCCCGGCGCTACGGGCAGACGGATTCTTCCGCGCGGTCTACCTGGCCCCCGGCAGCCACCAGGTTACCTGGCGCTACCGGCCGCTAAGCCTGACCCTGGGCGCGGCACTATCCCTGGGCGCCCTGTTAGCTTTGCTAGGCGCCTGGCCGCTGTGGGTTATCAGAAGAACATGAAACGACCGGCGTACTACGAAGTTACTGGGGCTTCAAAGCCACCATCACCGTCGCCTGGCCGGGGACGATATCGACTGTCTGCACATTTACGGGCAAATTCTGATTGTGTAAGTAATCGTTAGCGATCTGCACCAGCGGCGCGATAAACTGTGATGGCACCGGTATGCCGTTAGCCGTGGCATTTGTCAAATTAACTGTCACCTGACCATCATTTATCGTTACATTGCCGCGCGCTACAACCATCGGCTGTATCGAACCGAAACGGGTCAGCTTGCCACTCACGCACACCTGCCCTTGCTCGAAACGCACTTGAGGCCGTTCTATGGCAGTCTGCGAGTTCATCCTCAAATTGATATAGGACGTAGCCTCCTCATCGGTTACCGTCACCCGGATGGGGCTACCGGGACTGGTTTGGGCCGCCTGAACCACCTTCTGTTCAATCCGCCTGGCCGCTGTTTCCGAAATAGGCAGATCCGGCCCGCAACTTTGCGCGCCACTGCCCTGACAGGCCGACAGAGCCAATAACCCTATGACCAACACGCTGAACAGCAGCAATTGTCTTTTTCTATACAAAGCATTATCCTTTCTCTTAACGTAAATAGGGCACGTTGCACTCTCAATACATACCGAACTTAATTATACACCGTCACTTGCCAGGTCATCAATTATGCCGGAAAATAGTCTACCACTTGCCATCCGTATCGAAAGCCTCCTGTTCGTGGCGGGAGATCCTATCCCTTTAGAGACGTTAGCACAGGTGCTGGAAGTTCCATTAGAGGAAGCGCAAGCCGCGGTTACTTCCCTGCAAGACGACCTCAAAAATCGTGGTGTGCGCCTGCAGCACAAAGGTGGCAGGATCCAACTGGTCAGCGCCCCTGAATCCGCCGCTCTGGTCGAACGCTTCCTGGGGCTGGAAGTCAACACGCGCTTATCTCCCGCTGCCCTGGAAGCCCTGGCCGTCATCGCTTATCGCCAACCTGTCACCCGCGCCCAAATCGAAGCCATTCGCGGCGTAAACTGCGATGGCGTCTTGCGCAGCCTCCTCTCGCGCCAGCTTATCGAAGAAGTGGGACGGCTGGAAAGCGCCGGGCGCCCCATTCTTTTTGGCACCACCTTTACATTTCTGCAATACTTCGGCCTGCGCGATGTGAGCGAGCTCCCCCCCCTCGAAGGCGATCTTATCCAACTTCTCCCTCCTTCGTAATCACAGTGTTGTAGGCAGCCATTTAGATGCGATTGCCCTGCTCTAATTTGCCATTATCGCCGGTCCGTGCGATAATTAAGCCTGGAGGAATAAATTTGGAAGAACGACTGCAGAAAATTATTGCCCATGCTGGTATCGCCTCACGGCGCCATGCCGAAGAAATGATTCTGGCCGGGCGAGTGCGTGTGAATGGCAGTACCGTTACCGAGCTGGGGACGAAGGTAGATCCCCAAAAGGATATTATCACCGTCGATGGCGAGAAAGTGCGGGCGGCCGAGTTGCCCGTCTATCTCATCCTGAACAAGCCTCCGGGTTACGTAACCACGGCCCAAGACCCCGAAGGGCGCCGGACGGTACTTGATCTGGTTCCCAAGGTAGCCCGCCTGTACCCCGTTGGCCGGCTCGATCTGGATAGCGAAGGATTGGTCCTGCTGACCAATGATGGAGAGTTGGCTAACGAATTAATGCATCCCAGTTTTGAGCACGAGAAAGAGTACCGCGTGCTTATAAACGGCGCGCCGGATCGCGAAGCGCTGCAGGCGCTGCGTCAGGGTATCGAGTTAGAAGACGGCCGGACACGGCCCGCTACTATAGAATCGCTGCGCGACTCTGAGCCGGCGCCGGTAGGGTATACCTGGCTACGTATCGTGCTGCAGGAGGGGCGCAAACGCCAAATCCGCCGCATGCTGGCCGAAGTTGGCCTTTCTATCGAGCGCCTCGTGCGGGTACGCCTGGGGCCGCTGCGTTTAGGGCGCCTTAAGCAGGGGCAATGGCGCCGCCTGACCGATAGCGAGCTGCGCTCACTGGGACGGAAACCCGTCCCGCCGCCCCACCTTGGTCGCCGGTCAATCCAGGCGGGTACGTCTGGGAAAGATTTGCCTGCTGCCCGCACTAAAAATGATGATACCGCCGGGTCTAGCCGTAGAAGGCGCGGCATCCCTCCCACCACGCAATCGAGATCGCCACAAACCCACCGGCCCCGCGGGAAAAAATCAGGATGAGCTATGTGTTTACCCTCCACCATCGCAATTGATGGTCCTGCTGCTGCAGGTAAGAGCACCATAGGCTACCTGCTGGCGCAGGAATTGGGATATATCTATTTCGATACCGGCAGTCTCTACCGCGCCGTAACCTGGGCCGGTCTGCAGCGTCATTGCGATTTGCAGGATGGCGCCGCCATGGCAAAATTGGCGCACAGTCTCAGTATAGAGATCCTGCGTCCCGAGCAAAACGATGGGCGCTACTATACCGTTATGGTAGATGGGATGGATGTTACCTGGCAGCTTCGCGGCCATGAGGTAGATGCCAATGTCTCGATCGTTTCGGCCCACGCCCCGGTGCGCCAGTCACTGTTGGAACACCAGCGTCGCATTGCCCGTAAGGGGCATATCGTAATGGTGGGCCGGGATATCGGTTCTGTCGTTTTACCGGACGCCGATTTGAAGCTCTATTTCGAGGCCACGCCCCAGGAGCGCGCCCGGCGCCGCTGGCTGGAATTGCAGCAACGGGGAGCGCATGCCGATATACAGGAACTGCTCTCCGAGATTGAGCGCCGCGACGCCCTTGACCAGACCAGGCAGGCCTCGCCGCTGCGCAAGGCCGCAGATGCTCTGGTCATCAATACCGATGTCTTCACCATTATCGAGACCTACCAGCGGGTGCTGGAGATTGTCCGCCAGCATTGTAAACGTGAACCTGTTCAAGGCTAAAACCTGTAAATATTAGTAACAGGCAGAAAGGAGGCAACCTAACAGTAACACCACAGGGGAACGACAGCGCATGGACCTGTACCGTCTCAGCAACAACTCGGCCACAGGTTGACGAGGTTGGAGGTTCTCCTCCGCGCAGAGGAGCTAATCCTGTGATAGACTAAGGTCTAAGCCACAGGAAAAAATCGAGAGATCAGCGGATGCCTCCAGGGTCGGCCCGACCCTTCCTTTCCCCTCCAAAGTCGAGTACTCTCGACACAAAACGCCACGTACAACACCCGGCAGGTGACTGCCGGGGCAAAACGTGACGGTGGGCGACCTATTTCCCTGCTGAGGATACTCAGCGACCATCTCAATATCATAGGAGGGGTTCCCCATGTGTGGTATAGTTGGATATGTTGGACATCGTCAGGCTATTCCCATTTTATTGGAAGGACTGCAACGTCTAGAGTATCGTGGCTATGATTCCGCAGGTGTGGCGGTTTTAACACCTGAGGGCGCAATGGCGCTTCACAAGCAGGAAGGCAAATTACGCCACCTGCGCGAATCCTTAAACGGGAACGCGCCTGCCGGTTCTCTGGGCATTGGCCATACCCGCTGGGCCACCCATGGCCCACCGACCACCCAAAACGCCCATCCCCACCCGGATTGCACCGGTCAGATGGTGGTCGTTCACAACGGCATCATAGAAAACTATGTCTCCCTGCGCACCGAACTGAAGGCCCAGGGCCATACCTTCACTTCCCAGACAGATACCGAAGTCCTGGCCCACCTGATTGAGGCCGAATACCACCAATTACTCGCCAGCGCCAACGGGACCACGCCGGACAGCTTCGTCGAGGCCGTCCGCCGCGCTCTCATCAGGGTCAAGGGCGCATACGCTATCGCCGCCTTCCATGCCGCCTTTCCCGATCTGCTGGTGGGAGCGCGCCTCTTTTCGCCGCTCATCGTCGGCCTCGGCGAAGGCGAGAATTTCCTGGCATCGGACATCTCCGCTATTTTGCGCCAGACGCGCCGCACCTTGCTGCTGGAAGACGGAGATCTGGCGATCGTCACCGGGCAGGGCGTACGCACCATCAACCTGGATGGCACCCCTACCGTGCGGGAAGTCTTCCACGTGACATGGGAGGCTGAGGCGGCCGAACGCGGCGGCTATCACCATTTTGTGCAGAAGGAAATCTACGAACAACCCGAGGCTTTGCGCTCTACTCTGCGCGGACGTCTGGAAATCTTCACACCGCCCGGAGAGACCAGCCCCCAATACCGGCCGCTGCTGGCTGAGTGCGCCAGGCTGGATCTCGGCGCTATCCGCCGCATCGTGATTGTTGCCTGTGGCACCTCTGCCTATGCCGGGCTGACCGCCAAATATCTGATCGAAAATTGGGCGCGCCTCCCCGTCGAAGTCGCCATCGCCTCAGAATTTCGCTACAGCAATCCTGTACTGGACCGGGAAACCCTGTGTGTCTTCATCTCCCAATCCGGTGAAACTGCCGACACCCTGGCTGCCTGCCGTCTGGCGCTGGAACGCGCTGCCCAAACTCTGGCCTTATGTAATACCGTAGGCAGCTCCCTGGCGCGCCTGACCCAGGCCACGCTTTACTTGCAGGTTGGGCCGGAGATTGGCGTCGTTGCCACCAAGAGCTATACTGCTCAGTTAGCGCTGTTGGCCCTGCTAGCTCTCTGCCTGGCGCAGCACCGCCAAACGCTCTCCACCGCACTCATCTCACAATATGGGCAGGAGCTGACCCTGGTCCCCGATCTCGTAACACAGATCCTATCCGATGTCACACCTATCGAAGCCGCCGCCCACGAATTGGCCAACAGGCGCAGTATCTTCTTCCTGGGGAGAGGGATCACCTATCCGACTGCTCTGGAAGGCGCCCTCAAGCTTAAAGAGATCAGCTATATTCACGCGGAAGGTTACCCTGCCGGGGAATTAAAACACGGTCCCATCGCCATGCTCGAGCCGGATATCCCCGTCGTCGCCATAGCTCCCCAAGGCGCCACATATGAAAAGCTCATTAGTAATGTGCAGGAAGTCAGAGCACGCCAATCCCCAGTCCTGGCTATTGCCACGGCAGGAGATGAGGAAATCTCGCATCATGCCGACCGGGTGCTATGGATCCCGCCGGTGAGCGAAGCCCTGGCCCCCTTACTGGCAGTCATTCCATTGCAATTACTGGCCTACTATGTGGCTGTCATTAAGGGGTGTGATGTAGATCAGCCGCGTAATCTGGCCAAGAGCGTGACAGTAGAATAGTACAGAAAGGAGATCGGTGCGTGAAGTGTGACCGGATCTGAGCTGTCACACTTCACGCATCCTGTCCCATCCCATGCGTAGCCCTAACCTGTTGGCGAGCTTCGGCTTTGCTTTCGCCGGCCTCCGTCACGTCATCCAAACCCAACGTAATTTCCGCATGCACATAGCCATTACCATGCTGGTGCTCTGCGCCAGCCTGATTTTACATCCCGCTCCGGCGCAGTGGGCGATGCTGGTGCTTGCCACCGGCCTGGTCTTGATCTGCGAAACCTTTAATACCGTCATTGAAGCCCTGGTCGATACCTGGGTGGCTGAATTCCACCCCCAGGCCAAGATTGCCAAGGATGCTGCTGCCGGCGCCGTCACTCTGGCCGCGTTAACCGCCGTGATCGTAGGGATCCTGATCTTCGTGCCCCTTATCTGGAGCAGATTGGGGCTCACCTGAAGTAGCCCCAATCGGCAAAGATGCTGCCAAACAGGTGCTGCACCAGGGGTCTTTCGGCATTTTGTGGACATTATATTACTCTGTATTTCAATCTCACAAATAAAATCAGGCTTAACTGAACCCCAGTAGGGCGGTAGTCTTGCGCCCATCAGATATCCGCAGAAAGAGAGAGTTGCTCATGCCACTAAGCTCATGGAAGTTCTGGATAGAGATGCTGGCCATCATCATCGTGGTACTTGGATCTTTTTCCCTGATCGTCCTGGTTGGCGCCACTATCATTGACCAGATACGCCATCCCGGCAACACTTTCGATAAGCGGCGCCAACTTTAACACCATATTAACCCTTATCCAGGGTGACCCTGGGGCAATATTGTGTTATAATACTAGAACATGTATTCTATAGAGGAAGCCATATGCTCACCATCATAGCGCGGGCAGAGGACGGACATTTCATCACCGATTCTTCCCCGGCCAAGATCCACGAATATTTAGCTGATGCTCACGCGCTCGTGTGGGTAGACTTTAACCAACCGTCTGATGAGGAATTCCACCTCCTGGAAACGGAATTTCACTTTCATCCTCTGGCGATTGAAGATGTCGTCAGACAGCACCAGCGCCCTAAAATTGACGTGTATGATGGATATTATTTCCTGACGATGTATGGCGTTGAAGTAAAGACTAATGACGCTTTAGCGCTGCGCGAATTGGATATCTTCCTGGGTGCAAATTATATCGTAACGGCCCATAAAGAGGAATTTTCCGAAGTGACAGATTGTCTGAAGCGTTGGCAACGCAACGCATCACCGATAGATCATGATGTCGGCGCCTTGCTCTACCTTCTACTCGATACGATTGTCGATGGCTATTTTCCGCTCGTTGACCACGTAGCCGATCGGGTCGAAGAGCTGGAAGAAAAGATTTTTGAGGTATTCGATAAGAACGCCTTGAACGATCTCTTCCATTTAAAAAAGGATCTGCTCAATTTGCGCCGGGTGATAGCGCCTGAACGGGAGATCCTGAATGTCCTGCTGCGGCGTGATCCGCCTATCTTGCCTCAGACATCCAGCGTTTATTTCCAGGATGTGTACGATCACATCGTGCGCGTGACGGATAGCGTCGATACCTACCGGGATCTGCTCAGCTCGGCGTTGGATGCTTTCCTCTCAGTACAATCGAACAACCTGAATGAGGTGATGCGCCGCCTGACCGTCATATCGACCATCTTTCTGCCGCTAACCTTTTTGACAGGCTTTTTCGGCATGAACTTTCAGAATATGCCATTCGACCGGCCGGCCGCTTTGTGGCTCAGTTTAGGGGTAATGGTCCTGGTGCCGGTGGCCATGCTGGCATACTTTCGGGCCAAGGGTTGGGATTGAAATGCTGGACTTGACGACCGAGCAAAAGAACATCTCCCACCTGCCCTTCCGCTCTGCCCCGTTGTGGATCGAAGGGGATGCCGGGACCGGGAAATCCACGGCCCTGATCGAACACCTGCGCTATCTATTATCCGCCGGTGTTGAAGCCTATTCCATATTGGTACTCCTGCCCGATCGGGTGGCGCGCCACAGATACCGCCGCGATCTCAGCAGGCTGGTCTCCGGCCCCCAAGGCGAGGTTGAGCTTCACACCTATTCCAGCCTGGCGCAGAGCATGGTCGCGCTCTTCTGGCCCCTGGTGGCCCGCTCCGCCGGTGTCAGCCGGGCCAGCCGGCCGCCAATCTTTATCTCTTACGAAGCTGCCCAATATTTGATGCACCGGATTATCGAGCCGCTGTTGGAGTTAGGGTACTTTGATGGGATTCACCTGCGCCGCCAGCGCCTGGTTTCCCAATTGTTGGACAATTTGAATAAGGCGGCCGTCAACGGCTACCCGCTGGCCGCCGTGGAGAGCCGCCTCTGCGGCGCCTGGCTAGGGGGTCCCGAGCGGCTAACCCATTACCACCAGGTACAGGAAACTATCAATCGCTACCGCCAGCAGTCTCTCAGCCAGGGTATATTGGATATCTCCCTGAGCATCGAAATATTCCATCAACAGCTCGTGCAGAACGAGACCTTCTGGCGCTACTTCGATGAGCGCTACCGCCATCTGGTGGTGGATAATGTGGAGGAAATGGTACCTGTGACCCATGACTTCATCCGCAAGCTCATGCAGCGCGCGGAAACGACCGGCTTCCCCATCTCGACAGGCGCAGGACTGAGTAGCCCCACCCTGGATTCCGCCCTGGTCGCCAGCGACCGCTCGGGGGGATTCCGCGTCTTCCTGGGCGTCGATATCGCCAGCGCTCGCAATCTGAAGCCCCTGTTTCCTGCTACTCAGGAGCTGGACAAATCCTTCTGCTCTTCAGATGCGCTGGTAGCGCTGGCCCGGGCCGTGGATTTCCGCCTGCGTGAAGGGCGGGGGAGTCCCGATGACGCTCTGGCATTGACGGCACTGGGAGAGCCGATCATCACCCGGTTTAGAGCTCAGATGGTTGAACAAGTTGCCGACCAGGTACAGCAAATGGTACATGAACGAGATATACCGGCCGGGGAAATCGCCATCATCGCCCCGTATGCCGATGCGGTTTTACGCTATTTTCTGGAGCGCGCCTTACAAGCACGCCAGATTCCACTGCGTATCATCCGGCGCTTTGAAAGCCTTAGAGATGAGCCGATTGTCCGCACCGTGATGACCCTGGCTTGCCTGGCCCATCCCTATTGGCAGATCAGCCCGCCCGCTTTCGATGTCGCTGAAGCTCTGGCAATGAGCGTACGCCGCATGGACCGGGCGCGGGCCGTTTTGGCTACCCACGAGATCTACGACCCGGCCATCCCGGCGCTTAACTCCCTGACCGCGCTACGCCCAGCCATCCTGGAACGTATCGGTTACGCCAATGTCGAGCTGATCGAGGAATTGGTCCAATGGCTGGCAGATTATGCCTCTCGCAAGTACCCGCCACCTGGTGTACCAGGTGAGACATCCGCGCCCCGGCAACCACTGGACCTCTTCTTCCAGCAACTCTTCGGCGAAATTCTTTCCCAGCAACGCTTTGGACTGGACTTTCCTCAAGATGAGGCGCGCATGATATCTAAGCTCGTCGAATCCGCCAAACGCTTTGTCGAGAGTACTCGACACGAAGCTCTGCCCGCTATGGACCTGGCAACCAGCGACGCAGACGTAGGCCGGCGCTACCTGGAAATGATTTACCAGGGGACTGTCGCAGCCCAGTATCTGCTGGATGAGTTACCTTTAGCGGATAGCGTCTTGCTGGTCACACCCGTTTATACCTACCTGGTGGGTGGCTATACCTCCGGCTACCAATTCTGGTTGGATGTCGGTTCGACGGGTTGGTGGGAGCCACCGGCGCAGCCTTTAACCCACCCACAGGTGATGTCCCGTTCCTGGCCCGCAGGCCAGCCCTGGACTGAAACCGACGCTAACAATTCCCGTATTACCACCCTGACCCGGTTAGTCACCGGCCTGACACAACGGTGCCGCAAGCAAATCATCGTCTGCACCAGCCAGGTCGAGATCGGCAACGAGAGCCAGGATGGCCCCCTGTGGCGCACCCTGCAGGGCATTATGCTGTCGGCAGGCAGTGTCCTGCCGAGGGTACTCGGGGCCGAGTACCCTCGGCGGGGATCGGGGGCCGCCCGAAAAGCAGGGGAGCCATGATGCAATTTCGCCCGGCACAACGCCAAATCCTGGAATACTCCGGCGGGTATATGGCCATTTCGGCTGTTCCTGGGAGTGGCAAAACCACTACCCTGGCCGCCCTGGCGGCCCACTTGATTGACGAATCATTACCTCCCAACGGCTCAGTATTGGTGGTCACCTATTTGCATGCGGCGGTCGATAACCTGCGCAGCCGTATCGCCGACATGCTCAACCAACGCGGGCGGGTCTACATGGGCTGCTATATTCGCACCCTGCATAGCCTGGCCTATGAGATTATCCACGCCCACCCAGACCTGGCCGGCATCGGCACCGAGTTTGACGTGCTGGATGGACGGCGCCAGCGTGAGGTGCTCAACCGCGTCACCCAAATCTGGATCCGGCAAAACCAGAGCCGGTGGCGCTCTTTCCTGGTGGAAGGCGGCGAAACTATGCCGCCCTGGCAAGAGCGGATGTGGCGCGATACCACCGAGCGGGTGGTCGCCACGGTTATAGATACAGCTAAGAACTGGAAACTGGGACCGGCTGACATCCAGCAGCGTCATGAGTACTCTCGTGGGGCAGCTCCCCCCCAGTTGACTGGACTCAGCGCTAATTCCGAGGATCAAGATCCTATGCCCCTGCTGCGCATGGCCACAGAGATCTACGCCCTCTACCAGGAACAGTTACAGATCATTGGAGCCTTAGATTTTAACGATCTCATCTGGCGCTCCGTTGCCACCCTGCAGGCCCATCCCCACCTGGCCGAGGAGTTGCGCCGCCGCTGGCCCTATATCCTGGAAGACGAATCCCAGGATTCCGTGCCGTTGCAACAGGAGCTGATTAGCCTGCTGGCCGGTCCGGGCGGCAATTGGGTACGCGTGGGAGATCCCAACCAGGCAATTACAAGTACTTTCACGGCGGCCCATCCGCTCTATTTCCGCTCTTTCATACAGCGGCCGGATGTGCAGAGCCGCACTCTGCCCAACTCTGGCCGGTCGGCCCTCAAAATCATCAACCTGGCCAATTACCTGGTGGATTGGACCACCCGCCATCACCCGCTGCCCTGGGTGCAGCGTAATGCCTTTGTGCCCCAGGAGATTCTGCCCGTACCCGCAGGCGACCGGCAGCAAAATCCGGATGACAGCACAGCCCATATCTTGATTAAGGGCTATGACTGGCGCGAGAGCGGGGAATTGCCGGATGTGGTCAAACGCGCTGTGGCCTACTCCCGCGCCCACCCGGAAGACACCCTGGCTATCCTGGTCCCGACCAACGACCTGGGTTATAAATTTAGCGAAGCCTTGCGCACTTCCGGCGTACGCTACGAAGAGATGCTGCGCAGCTCTTCCCGCGCGCGGGAGGTAGCCGAGCTACTGGCCGCGGTCTTAGGTTACCTGGCGGACCCGTTGGCGGCTGATCAGGTACTTAGCCTGTACGATGCCTTGCGTACCGTCAAATACCCCGGCCTGGAAGGGCCGGAGAGCAACGTCGAGCACGTCCGCACCCTGTTGCGTAGTGTTTACCAGGTGGAAAGTCTGGCCTATCCGCCACCTGGGCAAGATGCGACCGCATTCCTGCCCCAGGTAAGCCACACGACGCAGGCGGACCGGGCAGTAGTGCAAGCACTCTCTCATATATTGCGCCGGGTTATGGCGCCTATCACCCTGCCGGTAGACCAATTGGTCGTCGCCGTCGCCCAGGATCTGCTGTCCAATGAAGCCCAATTGGCCACCGCGCAGCGCCTGGCAACCTATCTGCGCCGCCTCGCCGACACTAACCCGCAGTGGCGGCTGCCCGAATTGGCCATCGAATTGAGTGAAATGGCGCGCGGACGGGGCGCCTTTGATGTGCGGGAGGACGACGGAGGGTTTGCCCCCGAACCGGGAGTCATCACGCTCACCACCCACCATTCGGCCAAAGGATTGGAATGGGATCTGGTCTACCTGGTTGGCATGGATTCAAGCTGGTTACCGGATGACCTCAGCGGCCAATTTGTGGGGCGGAAACGTTTCCTGGGCAATATTGACCCGAACGAGGAAGCCAAAGCCGAACTGCAAACCCTCATGGGCTTAAGCGGCTGGCGAGCACAAGCCGGCGCAGGTGCGAGTGGCGAAGATGTGGATTTCTCCCTCCCAGCCACCGACCTGGCCGGCATGGAAACCATCTGCGAACGGCTACGGTTGCTCTATGTAGGCATCACGCGGGCGCGCCGCCTGTTGCAGATCAGTTGGTCTGATCAAATCGAGCGTCCCAACGGCAAGCCCATCCAGGGTGGCCTGCCCCTGGTGCTCAAGGTGTTAGATCGCCATATGCGTCAGCAGAGCATGGGGAGTATCTAACGAGCAGGGAGAATATCAACTACACTATGAGCACCCTACAAGCTGGCTTCCGCTTTTCACGCTTCAACCTGGAAGACTACACCGTCTGCCCTAGCCAATTTCGCCTGCGCCATCTGGATCAGGTGATTTGGCCAGCCCTGCGCACCGCACGCACCGCTGAATATGACGAACGCATGGCCCGCGGCCGTTTCTTCCATACGCTCATCCAGCAACATACCCTGGGGTTGGACGTGACTGAATTGGTGGGGGGCGCAGACGAGCAAATTCAGGGTTGGTGGCAGGCCTTCATCTCCCAGGGTCCAGCGATCCCTGCCGGGCGGGTGTTCACCGAGATCGAGCTGACGGCTCCCTTGTTACGCTGGTCCATCGTGGCCCGCTTTGACCGGGTGATAGCGCAGCCTGATGGCCGCATTTTGATTATCGATTGGAAAGCGGAGGACCGGCTGCCCAAGCGGGCCTGGGTGGAGCACAACTTCCAAACCCGGGTTTACCTGTATGTCATGGCCGAAGCGGGACATCAACTGGCAGGACGCCCTATCACTCCCGACAGCATCGAAATGCTGTATTGGTGGGCCAATTACCCGCAGCAGAGTATCCACCTGCCCTATAACCAGGCGTGGCACAGCGCCAACCGGTCCAATTTGGAGGCTTCGGTGGCCCAGATCGCCGCGGAGCCGGAGGATGGTTTCCCGCTCACGGATGATTTGCGCGTCTGCGCCTTGTGCGAGTATCGCTCGCTACACGGGCGCGATATTTCTGCTGCGGATCCGGCACAAATCTCGGCTGAGAGTAACCTCAGCATGGAAACCCTGGAGCTTGATATGGAGGGCATGTTAGGCAACCTGCCAGACTTGGAGCTCTAAACCGGAGCGTTCCCGAACTGGGTTCGGGGAGGCATCCTGCCCGCATCCTTACATGCACATGGAGAAGAGCAATAACCTATGAGGTGGATTGAACCGCCATCAACGGCAAATCCTAACCCGATTATGGAAGTAGTGCAGGATTCCCTGCTGGCCCGCTTGTTGGTCCAACGGGGCCTAGATACCCCTGCAGCGGTCAAGGCCTTCCTGGATCCATCCGCCTACATGCCGGCAGATCCAACCGCCCTACCCGGCATGGATCAGGCGGTAGCTGCGATCCTGGCAGCTATGGAACGGCGCCAGGTTATCGGCATCTATGGCGATTTTGATGTGGATGGGCAGAGCGCCACAGCGCTGCTCGTCCTCGGCCTGCGAGAATTGGGGGCGCGGGTCACCTACACCATCCCCGAACGGCGCGAATCCCACGGATTAAATCCCAAGCGGCTAGAAGATCTGGTCAGAGATGGCGTCCGGTTGGTAATCACTTGCGACTGCGGCATTACGGATCACCAGATCATCGCTGACGCTGCTGCCCAGGGGCTGCCGGTCATCGTCACAGATCACCACACCCCTATCCGGCGCGTAGACAGCGCGGATCTGAGCACGAGCAGTGGTGCAGCAAACCAAGGGGAAACTGGAAGCCTGGATATCGCGGCGGGTAAACTCGCGGCTGCGATCTCGGCAGCATTCGACTTACCCGCGGCCCAGGCCGTCATCAACCCCAAACTCTTACCCGCGAACCACCCGCTGGCCGAGCTCCCCGGGGTGGGCACAGCCTATAAACTGCTGGAGGCGCTGGCTAACCATCTAGGGCGGCCCCATATATCACACAAAATGCTCGACCTGGTAGCTCTAGGCATCGTCGCCGACGCCGCTAAACAGACCGGTGATTGTCGCTACCTGCTGCAACGGGGACTGCCGGATCTTTTGGCCGGTGTCAGGCCGGGTATCAGAGCTCTATGGGAAACCGCCGGGCAATCTGGCTCCGTCGAAGCCGAAAGCATGGATACCGAGGCGGTAGCCTTTGGCCTGGCGCCGCGATTGAATGCTGCCGGCCGGCTGGCCAGTGCCACCACCGCGGTGGAGCTGCTGCTGACTAATGATGGCATGCTGGCCCGTAAACTGGCGCAAGGCCTGGAGCTGCTTAACCAGGAACGGCAGCGCCAGAGCAGCGCCGCCGAATTGCTGGCCGAAGCCTTGATCAGCCAGCGCGGCCTGGCGAGCCAGGAGGAACCGTTGGTGCTGGCCTCCACTGCATGGCAAGCCGGGATTACGGGCCTCGTTGCCGGGCGGCTGGCTGAGCGCTACCACCGGCCCGCCATTCTTATCACGCTACCGGATAAGGATACGGTGTCTCAACCTGCGCCATCCGCCCCATCTCGCGAGGCGGTGGCCACGGCCTCCGCCCGCTCGATCCCAGGCGTGGACATACAGGCCGCTATTGCTGCCCAGGGTGACTTGATTATCAAGAGCGGGGGACATGCGATGGCCGCAGGATTCAGCATCCTGCCCGAAAACGTGGAAAAATTCCGCCTGGCCATTAGCCGGACCCTCGCCGCACCCAAGGCGCAGGCGGGTGGGCCAGCCTTAGCGATCGACCTTGAAATCGGTTCGCTGGAGGAGATTAGCCAGGATCTGGCCGAACGTGTGCAACGCCTGGCGCCCTTTGGCAATGGCAACCCAGTCCCCATATTTATGCTGCGCCGCGCCCTCCTCACCAATGTAGAAAGTCTGGGGTTGGCCGGCAAGCATGTCCGCCTGCGCATTCAAGACCGGGGAAATCGCCGCGTCGAAGCCATCTGGTGGCGCACCAGTGAATCCGCCGTACCGCGCGGTCCGGTGGACGTGGCATTCGTGCTGCGCAGTGAAATCTACAAGGGTGAGCGACGCCTACGCCTGATCATCCAGGATGTACATGCACCTGAGGCTCCGCAGCACATCCAGGAAGAAAATAGCGCGCCCTACACCGTGGGAGATGTGCCGGCTTTTATCCCCCCGGCAAAGGTGGTGGATTGGCGCAACCTGCCCCAGGCCGAACGCTTACTGCAGGTGCAACAACAAGATCAAAAACGGCCCGGACTGCAAATCTGGGCCGAGGGGCCAGACCAACAGATGGTAGCCGGTACCAAAACCCGCTGGCAGTTGGAAGCTGGGGTTCACCTGGTGGTCTACACCGCGCCAGCCACAGCCGCAGATTGGCGCCAGGCACTTGCCACTACCCAACCCGCGATGCTGACGCTCCTAACCGCGCCCTTGCAACCAAGTTTGCAGAAATTCCTCACCCAGGTGATACTCAGTGCCAGGGATATATTGCAGCAGCAGGATGGAGTTACCACATGGATCGAATGGACCACCCGGCTGGCCTGCAGCGAAAGCTTGCTGCGCGCTGCCCTGGAGGTCCTGGCCGACCGGCAGAAATTATCCGCTACGGACCTGGGGAAAACCGTACGTCTTAGCTCCCACCATACCCCTGCCCCCGCCGCCGGTCAGACAGACCGGCGGCGCATACTAGTAGCCCTACTGGAAGAAAGCAATGCTTTCCGGCGCTATTTCCAGCGGGCCCCCCCTGAACAGCTTATCGATGTAGCAGAAACTCTCTAACGGCTATTTTTCTACGGTAATTTCCGCCAGGCCCAAAGTATCCCCGGCCTGTGACTGGCCATTGTGCCACACAGGCAACCGCTGCCCGCTGTTCTGCTGGTACATGCCGATAAAGAGGCGATATCTACCTGCGGGAATCTCGGCCTGTGATGCCAGATGTATCCGGTCCGGGACAATCTCCCCTAAAAACCAATTACTGGTGGGGTAGTTCCAACAGACAGGTGGGCCATCATATTGCCCCCAAAGCTTGCCATTTTCATCCAAGAGATGGACAAATACCTTGTAATTCTGGTCCTGGGCAGTCAAGGCTTTCCAATAGAGCGTTAAAGCCACGTCTACACCAGGCTGGATATGATCCTTTTCCAGATCATATCCCAGCAAACCAATCCCCTGGCCCAGGCGCACATCGACAGGGTGACTGATGACCGGAGCTTGAAACAACCTGGGAACCGGCGCCAGACGATAGGTGAGGTAGACTGGCTGACCGTTACGCTGTTGATAACTCCGCCATAGTTCCGGCTCCAGCCGATGGCAGTAAGCAGCCTGTTTAAACATCTCCCAATGGCCTTGAAAGGCGGTATATTGGGGTGTATGCAAGAGATATATAGCGGCAGATTGAGCCATGCGCCAATTGATATAGGTTTCATAGGTTTTATCCGGTTGTTGCGTGTAGGTAAAGGCCTCCTCCGGATTCACCCGTCCCTGGGTCAGCAATTCCAGGTTTTGTTTGAAGCCCCAATCCAGTGCTACGGGCCGGGCCAATCCCAGACGGTCCAAATCTTGGGCCAGCAGATTGATAGCGTCGGAATAATGTCCGATGCCTCCCAAATGTGTCAGATCCCTGTGATAATGCCAGGTAGTCAAGATTTCAGCTCCACTCACTACTCCCACGACCGCTATCACGCTCCCCCAACTCCATACCCGGAAGTGCCCATTATTTCCGATACTGGCATGGTGACGCAATATATCCCACATGCCCAGAATAGCTACCGCCAGGGTTACCTGGGGAATCGGCCAGACAATTAATAAGTGAATGGCCCCCAGGCCCGTGATCGTGATAGCACTTTGAGCCACAATACTGATAAGAAGGATACCCAAAAAAGCCAGGCGTTTGGTGCTATACGGCAAGCGCCTACACCACGCCAACCAACAGATCAGACCGACGGCCAACAAAAACGCGGGGACGGCCAGGATGTTCGTATGCTGTTCCCCAATAATCTTATCAGACCAGGATCCATCCAGCAAAGTACGAAAATCGACCTGGAACACGGTATAGAGATTATGGAGCACATCGAGGTTATTGACACCATAGAGTTCTGTACGGGTTGAATTGCGAACCAGGAGGCGTAGCGTTTCCAAGTTTGTGAGATTGTAAAGTAATATCATCCCGCCCCCAACTACCAAAGCCAGCCCTCCAAGCACCCACACCACGGATTTAGCCCGTGCTAAAGGCCAGAGCCAGGTACGCCAACCACGCCGTGGTGCAAGCCAGGGACTTAGCGCCAACCAGCCCAGTCCTAAAGCCACCCATAGCCAGATAAACAAAATCTTTGTGCTTAACCCCAACCCCAAACACAATCCAGCTAGAATGAGATATCTAGCTCTACCACTCCGGTACCAGCGATACAGGGACCACAGCGCGCCAATGGAGAGCGGCAGCAAGGGAAGAGATACATATGCCCCCATTCGGCTCCAAAAGATGAAAGTAGGATTGATGGCGAGTAAAAAAGTGCTTAGCGCCGCCACCCTGTCATCCATAAAATCCCGCAAGAACCCCCAAATCAGCACCAGGCTCACAATTCCCAAAATAACCATTGCCAGGCGCATTGCAATCACGCTTACCCCTATCCAGATAAAGCCTGGGACAAAGAGGTAAGTTGAGGTAGCTCCAATATACGGCATAATCATCAGTGGCCAATTGCGCCCTGCGAAATGCACCACAGCCAGACTATTTACAGATTGGCCCAGGACCATCTGCATCGCAGGCACTGCATCGTGCGCTTCATCGTAGTTCAGACCCGGCAGATCTAGCTGGTACAAGGTGGCTACGGAAAAGAACATCAGGGCCAGGAAAAAGAGGCCCACCCAAGGGTTAATGAGAGCATTTTCTGTCGATTTCAGCGCTTTACCGGCTATTTGCAAAAAGATCCTCGTGCATGATAGACCCCAATGATGCGCGCTACAAAACGGTAGTTGCCTAGAATGGATTTACCTCGATCGTAGCAAGCTCAATGGAGTCTGTAGCGGAACGGGTTTGTATACGGGGCGAGCCCGGCTGAGCGGGGTCGTACATTCCGGCAATCAGGCGGTAATTGCCAGGTGGTAGTGTGTCGGGTAATGGAATTACATAGGTCAACATCGGCGCCTCAAAATCCGATCGGCTGATAAAGGGGTCTATTTGCGCCACCAGTGCGCCTTGGGTGTTTAACAAATGGAAGAAAAGCTTCTCACTACCAGCGAGGAGAGTAGGTGAACCTAGCCAATGCAGGTGTACCACCACATCGGTCCCCGGCGCGGCAAAACCATGTCCTGCGGAAGGTCGCACTGCCGTTGCAAAGGATAAGGCGTTAAGAAAAGAATCGCTTGCCAGTATCAGCGCTTCGGGATTCACCCGCGCATAGATTTTTATAGGCCACGTTTCGATCTTCTTTTCCCCTATCAGCGTAAATTCGCCCGCTAATGCAATCTGTGCTAATCCGGCGTTATCCCACCAGTCAACTTTCTGTAGAGGCAAAATTACCCATTCCACCCCGGCCATGGCATAACTACGGGCCAGGTTAACGGCGCTCTGCGCATCTCGTCCCAGGGGAGGAATCACATCACGAGTGGCGGGGCCAGTGTAGTAATACCATAACGCGGGATCCGGATAGTTTTCGGCCACCACCGTCTGATTGGGGGGCAATCCGGCCGTCAACCGCTTTAATTCGGCGGCCAACTCCCGCCACCCCCGGGTTTGGCCATAATAGCGGTCGTTATAATGGCGCTGCAGGGACAGGGTCATGCCTATTAGGAGTACCACAAGCAACCCCGATTGCAGTAGCGCCAGGGGGATGCTAACCAGTTTATCGCGCCGTGACCATGCCTGCCACCTCATCACCGCTAATGTTTCCCAGATCCCTATTGCCACCAGCAGATAGAAAGGGGGTAAAGCGGCGATGAGATAGCGTTCATTAAAGATTGGCCGGTTCAGAGAGCTAATCCAGGTCAGACCCAAGGGGATGACAAGATAGAGCACCAATAACACTAATGCCCAGCACTGCTCGGATTTGCCTCGCACAAGCCAAAAAATACCTAATACCAGTAGCGCTTCTCCTAACAACGCGAAGAACCCTCTTTGTTCCACCGGCACACTCTCACCCACGGCGAAAACGCTTAAGGCGCGGCGGGCTGCTTCTGGCAGCGATGGTGAATCCGCGGCCCCCGGGTAATTGTTCAGGATGGAGCGAGCCTGCCACAGCCAGGGTGCATATGCCAACCCCAGGGCTGCCTGGGCCGCAAACCAGGGTATTACACGACGGCGACTTTCTCTATCGAAAAGAAACCAACTGATGGCAAAGAGATTGGCGGCCAACAAAATAAAGGCCGCGAAATAATGGGTATGCAAGGCCAGCCAACCCACGAGAGTATATGCTAACCAATAATTCCATCCCCCTCTGTAAAGCACTTCAACAGCCAGCCAGGTCAAAGCGATAGTCAACGCCAAGCTCATGGCGTACATGCCGTACATGCGGGCATCCTGGCTATGCCAGATCACATAAGGGCTGGCGGCCAGCAGAGCAGTGCCAAATAAGAGCGTAGGCTGCGCCAACCCCAGGCGCTTCCCTAATCTATAGAAAAGCGCCACAGCCAGGACGCCGAAGAAAAGGCTAATATAGCGCAAGGCAAATTCACTGTGATCGGCCAAATTTATCCAGACGCTTTCGATAAAGTAACTGGCTACAGGATGGGGCTCCTTCAGTGCCAACGTACTTTGGATAATCTCTGCAAATGAATGTTGGCTGAAAAGAAAGGCAAGGGCTTCATCGCCACGAACTTCCTGGCTTCCCAGCCTGTGGATCCGTAAGCCATAGGCGCCCAGGATAACCGAAACGAGCAGTAAGCGGCTGGTCAGGATACCTTTGTAAGCATCGACATTGATCTTTAAGGCGCCGAGGCAGGCTGCGCCTATGTCCTGAAGTAAAGGTCGTAGGGAGCCAAGGTTAGTTTGTGTGTTGGAGAATATGATTTTCATATAAGGGTTATGTACTTTCTAACGGAGTGTCGAATTGTCCAGGACAAATTCCCTTTAGATGGCTCTACAGGTGAATACATTCATACCCTCGCTTATGGGCATCTAAGTATATCATAAAGTAGCTGAAAATGACTTGCAGACGCAGTACAATCGCACCTAATTTAGATGTCGCACTGAAAAGCCGCCCTAGGAGCGGCCCGAGGATGTGATGTTCCTGAAATTATGCTGTACGATCCGGCCTCAAGCTGAGAATGTGACCGGCCCTGTACAAGACCAAAAATGTAGTAGGGAGCATTAATGGGGATAACGCGACGTTCATAGGCGAACCCGGCCAGGTACGGCGCGGCATAGGCCAGCACAAGAACCATAAGGAGTACTGTGTTCAGAGTTACTTTATTCAGCTTGTGTAGTGTTGACAAACCGGCTTGCACCCAAGATTTTATCGATATAACTACTATCCTCAGAACAAGTCGCGAAAAACCACCCCGGATGGCACGAATAAGCAGAATAATGGCGATCGGCAGATGGCGGGAGCGCAGCGCGCCTGGGCTGGGGCATCTCATCGGACCACCAGCGGGAGGGGCAAGAGGATGCGGTCTTCCCCGTTTTCCCTGGGAAGCCGTTTGATGGTGGCGGAATCGTATAAACCTATTTCTAACTGCGCTGTCCCGGTGTAATCGTCATGGACAAACTTCAATTCGTGCCGGTCTACAATCACCTCCCCTTGCACCCACGAACTGGTGGGCCGCTGCCCGTCCATGGGCGGGCTGTCGTGTTGGGCGATGACCCTGCCCTCTGCATCCAGTAGATGGGTGAAAACCGTATATAGCGGTGCGCCATAGCCAGTCTCTTTGGCCCGCCAATAGAGCGTCAGGGTGAACGGTGCCCCTGTCTTGGGGCTGGCAGCTTCCAGATCATACCCTATCAGTTCAAATTTGTCACCAAAGACAGCTGAGAGAGGGTAACGGACTGCCGGGAGTTGAAAGCTTCGTTTCACCACGTCTAACGGTACCTCTGCAACGTTCAGCCAATCTCCTCCCTCAGCGCGGACCTGTACCTGGGCTATGCCGGGGGGAAGGTTCGGCGGGATTTGCAAGTACCACCAATCCATGACAGATTCCCCGGTGACCCAGCGGGTGGTAGGGTACAGGCCATAGACTGGCTTACCGCTTGTTTCGACCAGCACGCGGTCTGGCGTGACGGGGGAGGAGACGGACCCATCGCTGGCGAGCAAGCGCAAGTGGAGGGTGTAGTCAGGCAGGTGGTCCTGCTGCGCCTGCCAGGCAAACCGGACCTGTAACTGCCCGCCTGGTTGCAGGACCATATCCTCCATGGTGACGCCGATGAGAGCCAATCCGGGGGCCAGGGTCGCCTGGAGAGAGCGCATGTTCTCCATCTGTGGCATCCCGAGGCTGCCCCGTGCCACCTGGACCTCTCCCAAGTAGGCGTCTATCTTGGGAGGCAGCCCTGGCTGATCGCGCACCTCCCATATCCGGCCCTGCTCATCGTAGATGGTGACTTCCAGGCGATAGTTCAGGGGGGGCAGACCTATCGGCAGAGGCAGAGTATAGTAATTCACGGCGCGTTCTCCCAAATTCCATAAAGTCACGGGACGCGTTGTGCGCAACTCTCTAGAAGAAAGGATACCGGTAGCTCCCTCTAGGTTCCCCAGCCCCGGCCCGCCGCTCATCAGCGGCTGGTCGGTTAAGGTCATCAATCGATTTATTTTATCCCGCAGACGCACCGAGACTTTGAGAGTGCGGCCCAGCGGTTTGACCAGTTCCCATTCCAGGGCCACTGGCAAACTAGATCCGGTTGCACCCGCCAGCGGGATATGCCCTGCCACCAGGCGCAGGTCGCCGAAATCTTGAGAAACGGGTTGCAGCTGGAGTCCGGCAACTTGCCGGTCCAGCGCATATTGCCGTAGCAGGAAGCTGGTACCATACGCCTGCTGAGTTAGCAAGTGGCCGCTTTGGGCCAGGACAAATGGGATCAGGAGACGTTTGTCCGGGGTGGCATAGTACCAAGTCACCCAATAAACCTGGCTGCCAGGTTGCAGTACAGCCGCTAGCATTTCCAGCAGCGGGCGGTCATCATCTTTCACATTTAGGGCGATGACCTGGGCCGGGCCGCGATAGTAGTATACAAAAGCCGGGTTCTGGTACTCAAACAGGATCACATCGCGCTCCGTGGCCTGAGCGGACACATCCCTCGCTAGAACACGTATATCCTCCCGCTGGTACTCAGATTGCCTGAAAATCAGGGTAAGAGCCAGCAAGCTCAATAGCACGGGGATACTGAGTAGCCCAGTCCCTAGGGCAGCGCGGAGAAAGACCATCGGAGTCTTCTTTCCGAGGCACTCCCCTCCCCTAACAAGTGTAACAATTCGGGCCAGGAGCAACAGCCAGGGGGGGCTGAAGGGGATGAGATAGCGCGGGGTGAAGCCGGGGAGAAGTTGGAAAAGGGCATAGGCCAAGATCAGCGGCACAATAGCGCACCAGAGCAGGGTGAAAATCGGCCAGCGATTGCCCGGCAGCAGGAGCAGGAGCAAAGCGAAAACGGCGATGATACCGGCCAGGGTATATCCCCAGGCGGCCAACCCCACATCGACGGCAGCCAGCGAAGGAGAGCCAACCAGGAATGCCTGCCACACCTGTGTGGCAAACTCTTGCAACTGGGGAGGCCCTACACGCTCTACGATAAAAGAAGTAATCGATCGCCCGTTAGTCAGCCAGAGCCAAGGGAGGTAGGCTACCATGGTGGCAGCGGTCGCTATTAGCCAGGAACGAAGGCGCTCCCGCCGGTCTATCAGTAGCCTCAGGATTATTAACAGGTTGATGGCAACGAGGCCCACAGCTGCAAAATAATGAGTGAACAAGGCCAGCCATTGTACTGCTGCCCAAACAACCCACCACCCGGCGGGCGCGGCTTCCTCTTGATTCACCAGCCGCAAGTAGAGCCATATCAGCGCCACGTAGGTGAGGACCATCCAGATGTACATGCGCGCTTCCTGCGAATACCACCACTGTGTTGGGGAGATAGCCAGAAGCAGGACCGCAATCAGGCCGGTAGCGTGATCGAACAGCAGGCGGGCGCATTGGTAGGCCACGGGCAGCAGCAGCAGCCCGCCGATGACAGAGAAAAAACGGACCGCAAATTCACTGCTACCCGCTCCTGCCATCCAGAGATGGAGCAAATAGTGGTAGAGTGGCGGATGAAAATCGCCGAAGGTGATGGCCGAAAGCGGCTGGCGCGCCAGTTGGATGGAGAAGGCTTCGTCCCACCACAGGCTTTGGCCGGCCAGGTCAAATACGCGCAAAGCAAAAGCGCCTGCCAGGAGGAGCAATAGCCCTATAGTATCAGACGAGCGGCGGGACATGGAGGAAGAAAGCATAGAATCTCCAGTGGTTACATATGGAGCATGAAAAACTTGACCATGCAGTTCTTGATGCGTATGGATGGCCCTATGATATAGCCGATGAGGAGATATTATCGCGGTTACTGGCGTTAAACATGATACGAGCCGCAGTATAGAAAAAGCTGCGCGGTAAGTTACTCCTCTCCTTCTGATATTCCACTGTCTGAAAAATCTGCAGGATCTACCCGTTCAATCAAGCTCAGCACATCTGCCCGCTTAAATTGAACACTGCGAACACCTTTGACTCTATATGCCGGCAGATGCCCTTGCTCTATGAACCGGTGAAGTGTATGCCGGGAGACACCCAGAATCTCACAAGCATCTTTCACATTCACCCAATCGAATTGGTCTGAATTCCCCGAATTAACTATTTGCACGAATCTGACGGATTTCCTGTTTTGCCTATACTTCCTCTTGTAGCCATTCTTTTAACTTGCAGCTAAAGCAGAGGGGGTATAGTGCGTATACGTGTTCATCTATACAACAGATGAGAAGCCGCACGCTCGGGCTCGCACACCCAACGCGTGGTCGTGATGCAGGCTATCAGGTTGAGAAACCGGATAAGAACGGTCTTCGTGGGCAACGAAGATGCTGAGCGCGCCCAAAAACCACAGCTCTCCCTACCATCACCACCACCAATACTCCCATCACTACTGGATCAGAAAGGGTAGGGTACAAATTTATTCCCCTGGACAATGGCCGGAAACCAGATTCATCCAGGGTCGTACCCGCCTCTCCCGTCCATACTAAAAGAATACGGGTTCCTGACCTGTTGTCAACTGAGAGGGCCATTACCCAGAGCAGCTACCCGGGGCGCTCTGTGGTATAATGAAACCTACTATATGCCCTTTCCACTTTCTTTCAATTGGCTATAGCCTGTGACTCACCTATCACTTCTATTCACCCAAAGCTTTTCACTATGATGCATAAAAAACGCACAATTGCTTACTCCGTAGCAATATTCCTATCTTACTTTACACTCTGGGCGTTGGCTAACTGGCCGGCCTTGCAACAAGCATGGTGGTATATGGATGATTATACGCTGGGAGAGCAGGTATTAACTGCCAGAGATGAGATGATTGTGCATACGATGAGACAGGGCAGACCGGTGCAGGCTGCCTTATTCATGATGTATAATCTCGACAATGCGCCGGAAAAAGACCTCCAAAATCGCCTCATTCGATTATTTCAAGGTGCATTGCATGTTCTGGTAGGTCTATTAGTAGCAGACTTACTATGGAGAGAGACCCGTAACCGCCTGGCATACTTATCTATCGTGACATTCATCATTTGGCCTTTCAATAGTGAGGCAGTGTTGTGGCAGGCGGCTAACATCTACCCTATTGCCGCGTTTTTGGGTGTAGCAGGGCTGTGGATCATGCGCAGAAGTACCCGACCCTCAACCCTGGCCCTTATCGCCGGCATATCACTGATTGTGCTAGCAATGTTAACAGGTCAGGGATCCGCCGTCATAGGGATAGTTATCTGGGTTTTTATCATCGGATTCGGTTTATGGCGTGATACTCCGCTTCCCATGAAGCGCCTGTACCTGGAGGGCACGGCCCTATTCCTGGGGTACTTTGCCGGTGGCGTCATAAGTTATCTGATTGCCCAGATAAGCGGGGGTTCTGCTGACCGCGCAAAACTCACCACCGATATCGTAGGGAAAACCCTGCTCCTCTTATTCATGAATCGCCAGTATCTGATTTGGCCTGGGCTTTATCCCATCTGGCTGAGTATAACCCACTTAATCCTGATTGGTATGTGGCTGCCCGTTATCATTCTCAGTCTGCGGGAAGATAAATCGGGAAGATGGCGTACAATCTTGGCGGTAGCCTGTATGCTTACCGCTGTCGTCACACCCTACTTAATCTTACCTCATTGTAGCCGAGAATTCTCCTTCCTGGAGGGCTATGTACCTGGCTCCTTTGCTAATGACCGGGACTTGGCTACTGTTGGATCAGGTTCTCAGGACCTGGACCGCATTCCGCCTCGCAGCTCTCGGGCTGCTCTGTACGATTCTCATAGGCTATTATATGATAGCCCAGACCAATGCTGCCGAGCATGTGGAAGTATTTAATGCTGACAGGCGCCTCGTGCAGCAATTAGAGACGTTTGTTAGCCAGGAGAACATCCGGGATCGTGCCATCTATAATAGCGATTTATCCTGACGACCAGGTAGTCAACAGGAATCCTTACGGGCTGCGATACATGTACGGAAATTCCAAATATTCAGCCTTTAACCCAAGCTGGTCTGCTTATCCGTTTATGCACTGCTTCTCTCACCTGAACCTGCCACAGGATCAAACTATGCAGAGTAAGTGTACAACGAGCTGCGACCAGATAGACAAAAATAAGTTTGAGTTCCATGCGTTAGATAGCAATGGATCAGCCTGCCTGTGCCCACCCCATTAACGTATGCGAACCTTGTCTATGAAAAATATAGGGCTGGTAGGTTTGGCAACGCTCAACCCTATATGAAAGACCTACTTCCTGCCGGCGAGAGCAGCCCTGAGAAGATGTAATTGCCCTGCCATTGGCAGAATCAATCCAATAGATTATAATAAAACCTTGGAGAAAGCAACGGCACTATTGCCAGTATTGTTTCCCCCAGAATGATGGAAACCAATCCCAACGCTAATCCTTGGTGAACCATCTGCATATATCTCATTGCGCTGACATACCTTTTTAAAGGAAATATTCTAATTGAATTCCCGCAATTTCATAATACCAACTATGCCGATCGGGATTCTAGCACGGCTATGGAGAATTCCCTGGGTGCTATCCATGATAGTTGCCGGTGGGTTTTCCATGTTTCTCTATCGGGATAGCTTTAATTTTGGATTTTTCAATGACACACCCGCTATTCTTCTATATGCACGGACCCATTCTATATTACAACACCTGCTTAATATCGACGGTCCTAATATATACTATCGTCCTTTGCAATCTCTCATTTTGAAGCTGCTCCTATTACTCTCCCGCGGTTCAGAGGGTTCGGTCTTGAATGGGGCCGTAATCTTAATCCACGGCCTGAATACAGGCCTCCTTTGGTACCTGGTCTACACAATGAGCGGACGGCGGGGTTACGCCTGGGCGGCATCTCTGTTCTTTGCCGCTTTTCCCTTGAGCTACGAAGCCGTTTCCTATGTGGCTGCCATCCCCCATACCCTACTTACTCTTATCACGCTCATAACCTTGATTTTATACCACCGGGGCCGGCAAACCAATGATCTCCGTTATCTTGTCAGTGCCCAAGGTGTCGTGCTCTTTGGGCTTTTCACCCATGAAAATGGCATCATTATCCCGGCGCTACTTGTTGCCTGGGAGATACTCATAGAGACGAAGCCTTTGCCTGGGCGGCGCCTATTACTCCAGATAGCACCATTCTTCGTAGAGGGAGTATTCTTTTTTATCGTATGGAGTATTGTACCCAAACCTGAACACGCTGGTATCCAGCCGATATCGAACATACTCCAGTCGAGCTTGCCGGTATTTCAAATGTTCTTCTATCCGTTGCTACCGCTTCTTAGCCTTTTCCATATGGGAAATCCAGCTCAATTCTTGGTGATGTTGGCCTTATTCGGTTGTATAATCCTGGTGGCCTATTGGATACATGCTGAACGTGTGTTAGCCTTCGGGGTGATATGGTACGTGATATTCTGGATACCTTCCCTAATTTTTCTAGAACCGTCGTACATTACGGGCAGTCCTCGCCTCTTCTATCTCCCCTCTATTGCAGCTACTCTCTTCTGGAGCATCCCCTTTTGGAGGATAAACCGGCTGGCCTGGAGCGCGGATCTCCACCGCTATCTTATTCCCGGTTTGCAACTTTGCCTGGCATTATTTGTCTTAGTACCTTCTCTCTTGTTTATTCGGAGTGAAATTGGCTTATATGAATACAACAGCCAAATCGTCAAGTCAATGCGTAATCAGGCCCTGGCGGCCCAAAAAGATCGCGAATTGGTATTCGTCAACTTACCCTTCTACTTCTCTACTGACCTGGGTTTCCCTGCCGATTTTCCCAATCCCTATCCTCCCATCCATGCCGGGGCAGTATTTATGCCTCCTTATGCCAATGCTCACGATTTCATCATTGCCAATGGCGGGCCTGACCGGCCTGCCCGCACTGTGGCGTTCGATACGTACCCGCATAATTGGCCGGTCCACGGAGATGGTATTTTCTCTTCAACTCTACGCCCTTTGATCCGCGAAGCTCAAGTTTTCGTTTTCCATCTGTCCGCTGACCCGATCAATGACCTGAGCCGTGACTGGCGGGCGGGTCCGGTGCCTCAACAGACAACACCAGATGCAGATTTGCTGAGTCCTCTTTTTATGCAGCCCGAGAGCACCTCGTCTGCTGAAACCACATCTATACCGCAATCAGAAGTGGTTTTCGATGACAATCTGACGTTGGTAGGCTCCAAATTAGAGCCGGAGCAGGTCTTGCCAGGAAAAGAATTGGCAATTTCTCTCTATTGGCGTGTCAAGAGAGCGCTGCGACCCGATGCTACTATACAAGTGCTGTTGCGGGACAGGTTTGGCAACGCCTTTATTGAAGATGAGTTTTGGCCAGATCCCGCAGCTTCATGGGAACCGGACGAATTGTACGTAACCCGGTGGCATTGGGAGATACCCTCGAATGTGGCGAAAGGGGATACGAAGCTGGAAATAAAGATGCAAAGGCGAGTAGATAGTGAATTATTGCCAGCAAGGGACATCACTGGGAGAGATCTGGGGGATACGCCACAGATTGCCTCCTTCTTGATTGGCCAGACCAGCTCTGCAACTATAGATGAATTGGCGCAAAGCCGGCCACGCCAGGAAATTCTGGGTGGAAAGATCGTTCTAGTTGGATATCGCCTGACCCAAGGGCAACTCCGGCCGGGTGAATCCTTAGGCCTCAATCTGTACTGGAAAGCCACAGAGGTTCTCGATAGAAATTTCACCGTCTTTGTGCAGATACTGAATGGGCAAGGTCAAGTGGTAGCCCAAAAGGACAACGAGCCCAACCAAGGGAATTACCCTACTTCAACCTGGATCCCTGGTGAGGCCATTCGGGATGCCTATGAGGTTCAATTACCGACAGATCTACCTCCGGGCAATTACCAGCTTATAACAGGGATGTATGCATTGCCTTCCACGAAGCGGTTACCTGTGACGTTAGGCGGGAGTTCTCAAGGTGATACCATCTCCGTGGGCGATATTTTGGTACAGAAATAATAAATTTTACCTGATGGGATGATCATGGTATGTGGTACTACTATAACGTTGGCAAAATCGAATCTCTTGCGTATAATAACAGAACCAGGAGTAATCAAGGCCACTTCTATTGGTACCACTATGCTCCTGGAATTCGTTAAGGAGAAAGGTTCCATGAAACCAATTATTGGCATCCCATGCCACACCGAAAAATCACCCCAGGGGGCCTACCCGCCGCGTTTCAGCATGGGACAATCTTACGTCCGAGTCATAGAAGAAGGCGGCGGCATTCCCTTGCTGATCCCCTCTATGGAAGAAGATAATCTCTATCAAGTTTTCCGGCGTATCGATGGCCTCTTCCTGGCCGGTGGCTCCGATGTGGATCCTATCCACTACCAGGAAACGCCCCATGCTAAGCTGGGAGAAATTGATGTCTTACGTGATCATATCGAGCTCTGCCTGACGCAATGGGCGCTCCGTGACAAACTACCCGTATTGGCCGTCTGTCGCGGCATCCAGGTGGTGAACGTAGCAGCCGGAGGCTCCCTATACCAGGACATTTTGGCCCAGGTACCTGATGCGAACGAACACCAATTATACCAAAAGCATCCGCGCAACTACCTGGCCCATACCGTGCGCCTGGCTGAGGATAGCAAACTGGCAGATTTCCTCTGTACCACGGAGATCCCGGTCAATAGCCTCCACCACCAGGCCATCCGCCGCGTGGCTGCCGGATTTCGCGTGGTGGCGACCTCTCCTGATGGGATTATTGAAGGCATTGAGAGTGAGAATGGGAATTTTGCCCTTGGCGTCCAGTGGCATCCCGAAGCCCTGGTCCATGACGATTATCGCTGGCGCGCACCCTTTATCCAGTTCGTCAAAGCTGCCTCTTGAGCGGCAGTAAATTGGGACAATGTCGATTACCAGGCAACCGGTAGATCCTATCGGCTTATTCGATTCCGGCATTGGTGGACTTTCCGTCTTGCGGGAGGTAGCCAACCTACTTCCTCAAGAGAACCTGGTTTACCTGGCCGATAACGCCCACTGCCCCTACGGACCCCGACCCGTGGTACAGATCCAGCATCTCAGCCGGGCCATCAGCCAATTCCTGCTTGAACAGCAGGCCAAATTGATCGTCGTGGCCTGCAACACGGCTTCGGCCGCCGCCTTGGTTGCGCTGCGCGCTACTTTCGCCGTGCCCTTTGTGGGTATGGTACCCGCGGTAAAACCCGCTGCCATCCTGACGCGCCGTGGCATCGTCGGTGTGTTGGCGACCCCTGTCACAAGCCAGGGAGCCCTACTGGCCAATGTCATCTCCACCTACGGCGGCGGCGTAGAAACCATTGTGCAACCCTGTCCCGGATTGGTAGAATTCGTCGAACGGGGCGAGTGGGATTCACCGCAACTACGCCAGCTTTTGCACACCTATGTCTCTCCCTTGGTGGCGCGCGGCGCAGATGTGCTGGTTTTAGGTTGCACCCACTATCCCTTGCTTCTCCCAGTGCTGCAGGAAGTGGCCGGGCCGGAAGTCCGCCTGGTGGATCCCAGTCCGGCTGTAGCGCGCCAGGTACAACGGCTGCTCGCTGATAGCGGCTTGCTCAATACCGCCCCGGCTCCGCCCAGTCTTCGGGCATTCACCACCGGACCAGCGGAGCCCTTCGCCGCCCTGGCACAGCGTCTGCTAGACCGGCCCATGACTACTACCCGGGCAGATCTCCCCCTCTCTGCTATCTGGTAGGTGCGCCCATAAAAGACCGGTAGTATAGGGCCTTGTGCCCGTCCCCACGCCCACAAGGGATTCTGTAGGTTTTCGGTTATTTCCCCACTAGATACGGGAAAATGGACCGAAGCAGACACAGCCCCTAGTAGTATAAAGGGCGTTTTCCTACAGAATCACAAGGGGCTA
>SHYO01000211.1 GCA_009692745.1 Chloroflexota bacterium | reverse complement strand
GTCGCCGGATGTTTACACCAAATTAGCCGAAAATTGAGATATGTCATTTTTATTTCAGCGAATGGACAGTAATGATGTTTGAACTGGATTCCATTCTATGCGATTGTCTGCCGCATGGCTAAAGAGCTTTTTCCGGTAAAGTTTATTACGGATGGATGTGAGGTAAGGAGTGGGGATGGGTTGCCTCGTTGGGATGAAGCGAAAGTCGATGGTAGGGGTAGGCACAAACTGAAGAGGCTCCGAAAAATTCGGAGCCTCTGATTACCAGTCTGACCAGGATTGGAAACCAACTTACAGGTGTTTGATCCTTACGGATTTTTGGCAGCCAGAATTACCAGGAAGGTCTGTAGCTTGCTGAAATCACCATCGAAGCTCAATACCACATCACCCAATTGGTTGCTGGTGCCCTTGTACAGCTTGTTTTCCCGGCGGGTGAAGAGGCGATTGCTGTCGTTATTGGTCGCGGGACCACTGTAGTAATTGTCACCTTCCCAAGAGTAAATCGCGTCACCGATATTAGCACTGGCCGCCGGCAACAGGTGATTGTCAACAACTTTGTAGATACGATGGTCGTTGGTATGCGTGCCACTGTTGAAAATCACATCATTCTCGCGGGAGAGCACAATCTTCGTACGATCGGAAGAATTTTTACCGGAATACACCTCATTGTTGTTCAACACATAGACCAGAGCATCCAACTGATTGGTGTTGGGACCCTTGTAGACCCGGGCGTCATCAGCACCACCGGCCAGGTTAGAGGTTGTCCCCCCAACGGAGCAGGCACTTACCACCAAAGCTAAAGCAGAAACCAGAGCAAACACTAACAGTTTTTTCACTTGAAGCCTCCCTTTGCGGAATCCTTTAACAGACAATTGGCGAATTATTCCCATTGAAATTTTACTGCTGTGCTATTTATTGCATTTCCTATTTCCTGGATCATTATAACGCAGAACCAATACGATGGATATGTCCTACAGTAGGTACTATCTATTGTACAAAAGTACAATCTCTAAAACCATAACAACACTAAGTGTAATTGATAATACCCAGCTTTTTCAGAATCTCCATCAGACTAAGGAGGGCGGTAATGGCGCCAAAAATCCCGCTGAGCAGCGCCACCTGGTGTCCGGTAAGCCCGGCGAATTTCGCTACGCTCACTTTATGCGCCGTCACGCCTAATTCTCGTTCTCGCCCCGCCCCATCTTCCGCCCTATAAACCAGGCCGATCTCATAATTCCCGGATTTGGGTGAGCTAATATTCCATTGATAGGTTAGGGTATTGGATATGAGCTCCCGTTTCTGGCGCTTATCCCCTTCGACCTGAAAACCAGCGGCCAGCAGCTCGATTTCCAGGAACTTTGGTTGGAAATCCGGCTCGATCTTGATGTTCAACGGTTGGCGGTTCCCCTGCTCGTCTACCAGTAATAGAGGCTGACCGGGTTGGTATCCCAGGCGCAAAATCAGTAAATTAGAATCCCCTTCATACATCCTGGTGGGAAAGCGCAGCAGATTTTGACCGGGGTCGCTCGAAATCTTGCCGGGAAATGAGAAACCTTTGAGCCGGGAGGCCACCCAGCCTACGCCCAACAGTAGGACCAGCAACAAGCCAACCTTCAGCGCAGATGGCAAACTGCCGCCAGAATCCCCGCCGGGAAGGGGATACGGTCCAACGCTGCCTGGTGCGCCACTATCCGGTCCGGTGTTGGGTTTCACCGGTGTCTTGGAAATGGGAGTGGTCCTTGTCACTTGCGGAGTGGGGTTGGGACTACCTTGCGCCGATCGCCCGAGGACCTCCACCAGGAAGAGCACTACCAGCAGCAGCGCTACCACGGCCAGAACCAACGACCAGCGGGACGACAATATATTGGCCTGGGTCAAAGTGCGCCCTTCACCGGTTCCCGGCCGGACCAGGATGACTCCCGCGCGTCTGATCCACAACAATGCCAGGAAAGCTGCCAGGCTAACGACTAATATAACAACGATCGCGATTTCCATCGCTCCATCTCCGGTCGCTTGGACCTGAATCCCCCATACCTGTGGCGCCTGGAAGTCATGCCGGATTCAGAAAACCTGCTGGGTATGTTCCAGGTACCGTTCCAGGACAGCCTGGCCTAGAACCACCTCCCGTGCTGCCTTCCCCAGCAGACCAATAGCCCGTAGACCGCGCGGTCGCTCTGGATCGCAGAAGATGAAGTACATCGCATTCACCCCGCTCTCCATCCAGGAAATGACATGGAATGCCGGAGTGGCCTCCCATTTGGCGCGGGACTCCGGCACATCAGGGAAGGCCCCGATGAAAAGGCCGGCTGCTTTCTGGCAACAGAAGAGTGTTGGCCCGCACTGGCTATGGTCATCAGGGTTATCGTGGCCGTGATGAATCAAGGCGTTCCCGTCGGTCTGAAAGGGGACTAACCAGGAACCCGATTCCCATCCCTCAGAATAGACGTGGCCGGTAGAGGCAGCAAGCTTTTTCGCGGGCGCCAGGATGGCCTTGCGCTTCTTTTTCATAAAGATATAACCTTCAAACTTGCGCTTTGAACAACTGCGCCTTGGGATACCATTTGGCTTCCGGGGTAACCCCCGGCTCCGGCTCCGGGCCGGTATCGGTCCACCCTTCGCTCTCCAGGGTCATCAAGGGACGCACGCTCATATGATGGTCGCACGCAATCTGGCAGGACAATCTCACCTGACCCAATATTCCCTTGGCGGTAAGCCGGTCAAACTCGGCGCGCGTCATCGTATCAGGCTCACCCTCCTCAAATTCAACGCGGCAGGTGGTACAACGAGCAAAACCGCCACAGCGGTGGCCGATGTGTACACCGTGGTCCCGGATCGCCAACACCAGGCGTTTTCCTTCAGGAGCCTCGAAGGTGTCACCATTCACTGTGATCTTGAGCATTTTGCATTCCTCCTATAGGTATTTGATAGCGCCAGACAATTCACCGTTGCCGGAAGGATTGTCTGCCAGCAGCTATCGATTGATACTATAATATTTATGACTATTTCAGTCATATTACTAATGATAGCAGACTCCGCTGGTTACCGGAAATCGTCGCCATGAGCACGAATTGCGCCATGAGGTGATTTTCTGTATAGTTGTGGCGCTGTCGTAAGCCCAGATCTATCAGCAGCGAGAAAGGCTCCCATCATGAAAATCAAAGAAGTGAAAGCGGTAGATATTGCCCTCGGCCCCCGGCCCAAAACCAAACCTCGCCAATCCGGCGGCCACATAGAAATGGTTCACCCCAGCGCCCGCTACCCCAAATTCAGGGAATGGCCCTCGGCCGCGGGTGCCAGAGCATCCTGGCTGACCCCGCCCATTTGGCGGCGTCCAGCCTGCCTTGTGACGGCAGAGGATGGCACCTGGGGCCTGGGCATCACCACCTATGGCGCCCCGGTCGTCAATATCATCAATGACCATTTTGCGCCTAACCTCATCGGCGAAAATTGCATGGCTACCGAAAAGCTATGGGATATGATGTTCCGCATGGCTGCGATGTACGGCAGCGGGGGTTTAGCCAGCTACGCCATCAGTGCGGTCGATCTGGCATTATGGGATCTCAAGGGGAAGTTGCTGCAGCGGCCCGTCTATGAGCTTCTCGGCGGCCCGCAAAAGGATAAGATTTTCTGCTACGCTTCAGGTTTTGATACAGCCTGGTATATGGAACTGGGGTTCAAAGCCACCAAAGTCTTCCTGCCCAATGGACCGGCCGATGGCTTGCAAGGTTTGAAAGAGAATGAGGCATTGGTGGCCCAAACCCGGCGGCTCGTCGGTGATGAAATCGAGTTAATGGTGGATTGCTGGATGGGGCTGGATGTGGAATACGCCGTACGATTGGCGGAAATGCTGCGTCCCTACCGAATCAAATGGTTGGAAGACTTCCTGTTGCCTGAGGACTTCGATGGATACGCCACAGTGCGCCAGCGGGTGCCCTGGCTCACCTTGAGCGCAGGGGAGCATTGGTATATGCCGGGAACCTTCGCCCATGCCGCCAACCGGCGCCTGGTGGATATCTTCCAGCCGGATGTCACCTGGGGGGGAGGGTTAACTGCGGCGGTCAAGATCTGCCATATTGCCGAAGCCGCCGGTATCTCGGTCATCACCCATGCTGGGATGAATACGCCTTACGGCCAGCACCTGGCCTATGCGATGCCGGCCGTCCCCTGGGGCGAGCGTTCCAACGGTGTCTCACCTCCAGGCGTGCCCCTGGCAGAAATGGTCGAGATTCCCGGCACAGCCGTGATTAAGGACGGTTACCTGGTGCCCAGTGAAGCGCCGGGTTTTGGCCAAGAAGTTACCCTGGAGTGGCTAGAAAACGCCGCCAGGTAGCTCAAGCAGGCTGCGCATAGATCTCTACAGCGCGGCGGTACTCCTCGGCGATCTGTTCGCGGAGTTCCGCCTGCTTCAGCATCTCAACCTGATCCCCCCAGGCGCGAATAAAGGGCATCATCTCCAGGGTATGGTTGATCTTGACCGTCAAGATACAACCACCATCCTCGCTAACCTGGATGCTCTGGGAAGGATGCCAGACCGATTCTTGCACCCGGCGCGTGACGATTGGTAGTGGGGGAAAAACGGAGCTTGACTTCCACCAACGATTCACCTTAGCAACTGCCCTAAGTATATCACTACCCTGCGTCAAAGATGGTCGCGACGGTGAACTCTTATACCAATCCCCGGCGCCGGGCGATATCGGCGGCTTGGGTGCGGTTTTGCGCTTGTAGCTTGGCAAGGAGATTGGAAACGTGGTTTTTTACCGTGCCTTCGGTGATCACCAACCTATCAGCAATCACCCGGTTTGAGGCGCCCTGAGCCAGTAGCACCAGGACTTCCCGTTCTCGATCGGAGAGAGATTCATAGGCTGCGTCGCGCGGCTGCATCATTTCGCGCAGGGCGCGCGAGGCAATCTCGGGTTGGATAAAAACCTCACCGGCATGTACATGGCGGATTGTCTGGGCCAGCACTTCGGCCGGAGTATCTTTCAACAGATAGCCCATTGCCCCGGCCCGAATACCCTGAAAAACATAATCATTGCGGTCAAAGGTGGTCAAGATAATAATCCTGGCTTCTGGCCAAACAGTGCACACCATCGCTGTGGCTTCCACCCCGCTGATGCCCGGAAGCTGTACGTCCATCAGGATAATATCCGGCCGGAGTTGCAACGCGCGTCTCACGCCTGATTCCCCATCTCCGGCCTCCGCTACCACCCGAAATCCCGGCTCAAGATCCAGAATGATCTTAAGCCCCTGGCGCATTAACGTTTGATCCTCAACAATCAGAATTTTAATCTGCTCCTCGGGAGTAGTCATTTTCCCATACTGTCTCTAGGAAGAGATGGTTGCCAGATTGGCGTGCGGGCCTCCACGAGAGTCCCTTGGGGAGCGTTGCCGGTTATAACTAACTGGCCGCCCACTCCAGCCATACGTTCCCGCATCCCCATCAGGCCATAATGCCCTGGAATATCCGAAGTTTCTACGAGCGGCATACCATCCACGCTCCCCCGATTTTGCGAGAGGATGCCGATACCGTCATCGGCTATGCGTAAAATAGCTTGTTGCTGCTCTACCTTCAATTCAATACTAATATTGCGAGCTTGAGCGTGCCTTTCCACATTGGTTAGCGCCTCCTGGGCTACCCGCCAGAATACCTCAGAGACGGCCGGTGGCAGGTGGTTGCTGGCCGGGTCGATGCGAGAGGTTACATCAACTCCGGCACGCTGGCCGATATCAATGCTCAATTCCTGTAATGCCCGCACGAGAGGCCGCTCCCCCAGGCCGGGGGTACGCAATCCTGCTAATGAACGGCGTAACTCCGCCATCCCGCCGCGAACCTGCCCCTTCATTTCATCCACCAGGTACGATGCCTTAGCAGGATTCAACGGGTAAAGACGTTGCACCGCTTCCAGTTGGATCGAGAGGGCCGCCAGGGTATGGCCCAGACCATCATGCATGTCCCGTGCCAGCCGCTCCCGCTCTCGCAGCGTGGCCATTTCAGCGTCCCGGCGGCGAGCCTGTTCCAATTCTTTTTGGGCAACCTGGAGCTGGGTAATCAATTTTCCCCGTTCGATACTGGTCGTGGCCAGGTGGTAAATGTAGAGGGCGAGAACCGACATCGTCACAATCGGGCCAGCAATGCCCAATACCCTTTGCAGCGAGAGGTCGAAAAAGCGCTGCCAGCCCATTTCCTCGCCAATCCATACCAACGCCAACAAGGCTGACGCAGGAAGGGAAAGCCTGATGGGCAAAATTCCGTACATCTGCCCTATAAAACTCAGCCCGAACCAACCAAAGGCAGGCTCCAACTGCCACGCCAGAAACCACAACGGGATTATGAGCGCGAAGTAGAGCAAGGACCGATTTAACGAGCAGATGGTGGTGAAAACATTAAACTTAAGGTAGAGTGCCACCTGCATGGCAACCAATCCTACCAGGAATACTTCCCGCAATCCCCATCCGCTCCGCGCGTTCCATAAGGATATCCCCAGCACAATGGTTGACCCGGCCAGAAAGACAACATGCCAGAACCATACAAAGAGCTGGCTTTGGTTTCCCGGCAATTGATAGTCAATAGTATTGGGGTCGGGGGACTTGACGTCAATCGCGGTCGGAACCGATGGTTGACTTGTATCGCGGCCCCGAATGCTGAACCCCCACGGGAAAAATCGGCTTATTCTTTCTGACAGCGGAAATAGCTCTTTCATATATCTTATTATAGCCTGTGTTATGGTAAGGGCTCGTCAAGAAATAAGTTCCCGTTTTGGCGGATGGGTAGCCATGGCGTCAGAACGGGGGCGAATGATGTAGTTCCAATTGGGACAGATGGCATGGCGTTCCAAATTGAGCGTCTCCATCTCAGCGTCCGAGACGCT